>CASBQE010000294.1 GCA_949127665.1 Synechococcales cyanobacterium PMM_0083 | reverse complement strand
TCGCCCGCTTCAACCCTTGCCTTGGCTGGGCATCAAGCAACTGACCGATCCCGTTATGCGCGACTTGCTGGTGAACCTACTGGCAGAAGTGCCCCAAGCCGTACAACACATCTCCCAGCTAGAGCTAAAATCTCAGGAGCTAGAAACTACACTGACCCAACTCCAAGTTGAAACCGCCGCCCGTCAGCAAACCGAAGCCGAACTACAAACCATGTTTACGGCAATGAATGATTTTGTGGTGGTTCATGATGGGCAGGGAAAGTATCTCAAAATTCTATCTGCCAAAGCCAGCGTTTTATACAGACCAGAAATCGATCGCTCAGGCAAAACGCTTCATGATGTGCTGCCACAAGACCAAGCAGATAATCATCTGCATCACATTCAGCAAGTTTTACGAACTCAGCAAGCGGTCAATGTTGAGTACCAATTGCCCATTCAAGGCGAGATCCGCTGGTTCTCTGCCCATGTTGCGCTCCTAACGGAAACCACGGTCATTTGGGCAGCACGAGACATTAGCGACCTGAAACGAGCCGAGGCAGAATTGCGTCAAAGTGAGCATAAAAAGCAGGCGCTGCTGGAGATCATTCCTGATTTGATGATACAGATCAATCGCGAAGGCATTTATCTAGACTTCATTCCGCCTACGAACTTCAATGTATTAGGCACAGATCTAATTGGCAAAAGCGAGTATGAAGTGATGCCGCTCGATTTTGCTAAACGACGGATGCATTATGTAGAAATGGCGCTGCAAACTGGCAACCTGCAACTGTTTGAGTCTACTTTGGAAGTTAACGGGACACTTCAGTATGAAGAATCACGGATTATTCCCTATGCAGAAAACTCTGTTTTTGTGATTGTGCGGGATGTGAGTGATCGCAAGCGATCGGAGCTTGCATTGACCCAAGCCCATGCCGAAATTGTGACGTTGAATCAACAGTTGAAATCAGAAAACCTGCGGATGGGTGCGGAGCTAGCGGTGACTCGTCGCCTACAGGAAATGGTGCTGCCACGAGAAGCGGAACTGCAAGCCATTCTGCCTCTAGATATTGCGGGATTCATGCAACCTGCCGAGGAAGTGGGCGGCGATTATTATGATGTGGTGCAGCACAACGGCAAAGTTCGGATCGGCATTGGCGATGTGACCGGACATGGTTTAGAAAGCGGCGTGTTGATGTTAATGGCGCAAACGGCTGTACGAACCTTGATTGCGAATGGCGAAGAAGACCCAATCAAGCTGATGAATACGATTAACAAGACGTTGTATGACAACACTCGTCGAATGAAATCCCACAAAAATATGACTCTTTCGCTACTTCAGTATGAAACAGGAGTATTGAATTTGAGCGGACAGCATGAGGAAGTGATTGTGCTGAGAACCGATGGCGCGATCGAAAGTATTGACACGTTTGATCTAGGGTTTCCTCTGGGTCTAGAAAAAGATATTAGTGCTTTCGTCGCGCAAACCAACATTCAGCTTAACCCTGGAGATGTGGCGGTGCTATATACCGATGGCATTACGGAAGCGATGAATCTGCAAAAAGAGCAGTATGGCTTGGATCGCTTTCATCAAGTGTTGCAAAATAATCGAGATCGCTCGGCGATCGAAATCCAGCAGCAGGTCATTTGTGATGTGATGGAGTTCATTGGCGAGCAGCGCGTGTTTGATGACATCACCTTACTCATCCTTAAAAGACGTTAAATTGCTACGGATGTTTTTTGGGTCTCAGCTTCAGATGGCTAACCCTTCTAGTCCATGCCGCCAAGGATTTCATAGAGAGTAATCAAGGCAGAGTTATCTAATTCGCCTTTACCTTGAGCGATCATTGCGTTGATCAATTCAGTGACTTGAGCCGCGCCCAGCAGGGGCAAATTTAGCTCTTTCCCCGTTTGCAAGACGATGTTCATGTCTTTGCGGTGCAGGTTGAGCTTGAAACCCGGTTGAAAGACGCGATCGATCATTCGTTGACCGTGAACTTCTAGCACGCGGCTTTGGGCAAAGCCACCCAGCAACGCATCCCGGACTTTTACCGGATCGACTCCCGATTTTTTTGCCAGGGTCAAAGCCTCGGCAACTGCCTGCACGGTCATCGCTACGACAATTTGGTTGCAGGCTTTGGTGACTTGTCCGGCTCCGGCATCGCCGATGTGGATGATGTTTTTGCCTAGGGTTTGCAGGATGGGGAGCGATCGCTCAAATGCCACCTCGTCACCGCCTACCATAATCGACAACGTGCCCTGCTGTGCGCCAATATCTCCACCCGAAACCGGGGCATCCAACGCATCGACATCGCTCAGCTTTAGAGCATCGTAAAGTTTGCGAGAGGTTGCTGGAGCGATCGTCGAGTGGTCAACATACAGCATTCCAGGGCGAGAGCCAGATAAAATCCCGTTTTCACCCAACACCACTGCTTCCACATCGGGCGAATCGGGCAGGCAGGTTAGCACCACATCCGACTGCTGTGCAACTTGGCTAGGAAGGTTTGCGACTTGCGCTCCCATATCCGCCAGTTGATCCATTGCCGCCCGACTGCGGTTAAAAACGGTGACGGCATAACCCGCTTTAAGCAGATTTTTCGCCATGGGCTTGCCCATTAGTCCCAGTCCAATAAAGCCGATGCGTTCCATGATGGGAAAAAGTAATAGAGACAACTGGCAGAGGCGAAATGGCAGTCCAATTTAAGCAAAAGGTTAAACGGCAAAAAAATAAACATTGTGCTTATTTTCACCATAAGTTGAAAAGAACCAATAATCCTCCAAGTGTCCCGTCATGTTAGGATTTATGGAAATTCTAAAATTTGTGAAAGAGGTTATTTATTCATGCAAGCAGCGCTGCTTTTCGCAAAATTGCCCGAAGCTTATGCAATTTTCGATCCATTAGTTGACATTTTGCCAATCATTCCAGTCTTTTTCTTGCTGCTAGCCTTTGTCTGGCAAGCTGCTATCGGTTTTAGATAACTCCGTTAATGCTCAATTTTTTTAGAGGAGCAGACTGATAATCTGCTCTTTTTTATGGGCGATCGCCTTCAAGATGCCCATTGTGGATACAAATTCTGCCCAAATTCAATGTCACACTAGAGCAAATCAATCTTTTCCTGATAGCGTCATCATCCTCAGCTAATCTCAGCTTGAAATATCAACGTTTTACTCTAACCATTGCGGTTTCAAGCAGTCGCAATTATTGCCAAATTCAGTTAGCTTGTTTTGATGCTTGAACTTTTAGCCGTACTTTCTGCCTCTGCTGCTGCGGGATTTCGTCTTGCCCTGCCTCTGCTGCTGATTGGCTTGCTTTACGGCGACAGCTTATGGTCTCAGGTGCCGATTCTTTCTAGAATGAACCCTTCGTTGGTTCTGGGCATTCTAGTCGGCTGGTCTTTACTTGAAATTTTCGCCTCCAAAAATCGCTCTGGTCAACGATTTCTACAAACCGTTCAACTGGTGTTTAGTCCGATCGTGGGTGCCATTATTGGAGTGGCGATCGCCCGCATCACCACAAAACCCGAATGGCTAGTCTGGTTATTGGGCTGCACAGGCGGAGCATTAGCACTGGTTTTACAACTGGTTCAAACGGGTTGGATTTATCGGCTCAGACAGGTTCCAGTCTGGGTTATTTTTGCCCAAGATGCCCTCTGCATTGCTCTTGTCTTTTTTGCATTTGATGCCCCTAAACAGGGAGGAATAATTGCCTTGTTGCTCCTTTGGTTTGCCGTCCGTAGCTCTAAAGAGTGGTATCACTGGTATGCGCAACAGGCGGGATTAAAGAAACAATCACGACCCAGAGACTATAAACAAGATCCTGATTAAACCAACTTGAAACATAACGGGTTTAGGCGTTGCTAAATCAGCGATGAATTCGTACGGGCAATGGCTTGTAGTTACCGGGTTTCGATTTCGCTCAACCCTCACCCTAACGGCTGCAAGGTGTTAATGATCCCGATTTCAACTACGCATTGGACTGAGCGCTTACGACGAAACCTCAAACCGCGACAACTGGAAGTTGAACGAGGTCAAAACCGATTGAGTTGGCAGATCATCAAACCCACAGATCCCCAAGCTTTGCTACAATAGCCCGATCGCGTGTAGCAGCCCATTGCCAGTTATCAGTTCAATAATTACGGCGACGATTCCTAACATTGCCAATCGTCCATTCCACACTTCCGCAGAGGTTGTTAAACCCAGTTCCCACCGTTCTTGAGGATACAGCTTGACGTTTTCAATTTGCATGACATCTGCTAACTTACGGCTAGGAGCGGCGAGGGCATCAGTGACCAATGTGGCTAGATCATTAATAAAGACAGGATGAGTGTCCAAAGCAGGCACTCGATGGAAGTTTTCAATCCCTGCCTCTTCTGCTAACTCTCGATATTCGATGTCAATTTCTTGCAGCGTCTCAATATGCTCAGAGACGAAGCTAATCGGCACAACTACGACATCTTTTACACCTTGGGTTGCTAGCTCTTTTAAGGCAACATCGGTATACGGTTTCAGCCATTCTACAGGACCGACCCGACTTTGGTATGCCAAGGTGTGTGGATTCGGACGATTGAGCGTTTTCATCACTAGCTCGCTGCAAGCTTCAATCTCGCGTTGATAAGGGTCACCAATTTCTTCAACGTAGCTGACTGGCACACCGTGCGCACTGAAAAAAATATGTACCTGATCAGGAGTTGGAAACTGATCTAGCTCTTGGGCAATCAACTGCGCCATTGCTTCCAGATAGCCGGGACTGTCGTACCAAGACGGAATCACGGTATGATCAATGGTTTTCAATTCTGGGTCATTTGCGATGATTTGCTCTAGGAGCCGGAAGCTAGATCCGCTGGTGCTAATGGAGAACTGAGGATACAGCGGTAAGATAACCAATTGCTCAATGCGATCGCGCTTAATTTGAGCAATGGCTTCTTCAGTAAAGGGATGCCAGTAGCGCATTCCCACATAAACCGTAGCATCTTGCCCTTGTTGCCGAAGCTGAGCTTGAAGCGCTCGTGCCTGTTCATCAGTAATTCGACGCAGCGGAGACCCTCCGCCAATTTGCTTGTAATTTGCTTGTGATTTTTTTTCGCGTGAGGTTGAAATAAACCACGCTAGAGGTTTTTGCAGCCAAGGAAATGGCAACCGGATAATTTCAGGGTCGGAAAACAGATTAAACAAAAACGGACGAACATCTTCTAATCGATCAGGTCCGCCCAAATTTAGCAATAAAACTCCAACTCGACCCATGGCTGCAACGGCTTCCAGTTTTTTTAGATCTGTAAACAATTTTAACAGCAAGGTAGAGGAAAGTGATTAAAAGCTGAGCTAAACTTCTGTAGAGCATTGCTATACAGGCTTGTAGAGAATTTTTACTTTGATTAGACAGAATTAAAAACTTTCACACTGTTTAGTTCTTGATATGAGAATTGAAAATCGACTGCTGCCTAATCCAAAAAATTGACTCGTGATCGCAATGGATTCCTCAATCGATAGCAAAATTGCTCAAATCAATCAGCGCTTTAAGCTTGCCCAACTAGGATTGCAGATTGAGTGCCGTGGACAAAAGCTGGGACTGCGAGGAACGTTGCCGCCCCGTCCGGGAAGCGATCGCCTCAAGCCCCACCAGCAGCGGCTCAGTTTAGGGTTTCCTGCCACAACTGCCGGATTGAAACAGGCTGAGCAGGAAGTGAAAGTGATTGCAGGGCAACTGATTGAAAATCGTTTTGATTGGCGTAACTATGGGTATGGGGCAGGCTGGGGACGGTTAGATCAGCTTGGGCTAACGCAGCAAATTCGAGCCTTTGAACGCCACTTTAAACAAGATCCTAAACGAGCAGGCAATCCCACCTCCACCCAAACAACCTGGGATTTTGCCTACGCGCCTTACCTGCGAAAACTAGAGGCGATCGCTGAAGCAAATCCCAGTCTCAGTCTGGTAGAAACTATCTACACCACCGTTCGTACCACAGAAGTGAATAGCCGCAGTCGCCAAGTCTGCTGCACTGCACTCACCGCATTTACTGCCTTTGTTCAGCTTGATTTACCAGAAGATTTGAAAAACTATTGGGGCAGCTATGGCACTACCCAAACTCAGGTGCGCGAGTTGCCTCCCGATGAATTGATTCTGCAAACTTGGGCAGCCATTCCCAATCCACACTGGCAGTTTGTCTACGGCATCATGGCAACCTACGGACTGCGGAACCACGAAGTTTTTTTCAGTGACTATTCTGCTCTACAAAGGGACGTAGAGCAAACGATTCAGGTTCTCAGCACCACCAAGACTGGAGTGCATGAGGTGTGGCCCTTTCATCCTGAGTGGATTGAGCAATTCAATCTTCGAGCAGGCACTCTACCGCCGATTCAAACCGATTTAACGAAAACAACGCTTCAGCGAGTTGGGCAACTGGTTAGCGTCCAGTTTCGCCGTTATAACCTGCCCTTTTCGCCCTACGATTTGCGCCATGCCTGGGCAGTCCGAACGATTCACATTGGCTTACCTGATACGGTTGCCGCCCGAATGATGGGGCACTCGGTTGGCGTTCACACCCGCACGTATCATCAGTGGATGACCCGCCGCGACCAGCAGCAGGCAGTGGATACCGCGTTGGCGCGTAGTGGACGGTAACATCAAAAACTTTCTACCAAATTAGTAAGCCTACGCCAACACTACGATAAGAAACAAAAACGTCAGTATAACAAGCAAGGCTCCTATGCCTATTAGTAGGCTACCTGCAACTACCGATAATGCACGAGTAATTCTTCCCCGAAGCTTACCCTGATACCATAAGCCTTTTCTTGTAGTCGGTAGTGTAGCAATTGTTGTCCCTTCCGCTAAAACACAAGAGCTAGGAGGATTGGACTTAAATGGTTTTTGTCGTTACAGATATGGTTCAAATGCTCGTCTTTACTTAGTTCGCAGTCAGGGCGATGCCGGATGGCGATGTCAAGTTGGTAATTCGCTGCTTAGTTTCTCTGATTATAAATCTGATATGAATGCAGCGTGCAGTTGGCA
Organism: Synechococcales cyanobacterium PMM_0083; assembly: GCA_949127665.1. Lineage (GTDB taxonomy): Bacteria > Cyanobacteriota > Cyanobacteriia > Leptolyngbyales > Leptolyngbyaceae > ULC077BIN1. Next base: position 7,316 of record CASBQE010000294.1, on the reverse strand, counting down.
ATACCCATACCCACGGGATCGTAAATATCTAAGTTGGAATTTAATGGGTCGACCACTCAATTGGTCTGACCCCTATTCTTGGCGCTGTTATTAGGATGAGTAGTCCATAATTCGACCGTAAACTAAAAGGGAAGTCATGTATACAGAAGGGTTTACTATCCTCATAGCTAGAAAAGATAGATTGCTTGTCTGAGGACATTGCAGAGAAAAAGTAATCACGACTGCCATCAATACAGAGACAACTCCACCCTTTGCCATCGAGTTACTCCACAACATCTTCAAAGCACACAAATCGGTTTATTCAACCGTCACTGACTTGGCGAGATTACGAGGTTGATCCACATCCAAGCCGCGCCGCGCCGCAATGTGATACGCCAGCAGTTGCAGCGGAATCACCGTGACCAGGGGCGACAAAATCTCATCCACATGCGGCACCGGAATTAGCGTATCAAAGGTATCTTCTGCGTCTTTCTCATCCATTGGGGTAACGCCGATCAGTTGAGCATCCCGCGCTCTGGCTTCTTGAGCGTTCGACAGCACTTTTTCAAACACCGTTCCCGGCATCGCGATCGTGACTACGGGCACTTTGGCATCTAGCAGGGCGATCGGACCATGTTTCATTTCACCAGCGGGATAGCCTTCCGCGTGGATATAGCTGATTTCCTTCAGTTTCAGCGCACCTTCGAGAGCGATCGGAAAGTTGATACCGCGACCCAAAAAGATAAAGTCCTGAGTTTCTGCAAAATCATGCGCCAGTTCTTCGATGTAGCGCTCCTGACTTTCCAAAATCATTTCAATCTCAGCCGGAAGCTGCCGTAACCCATCCAGCAGCTTTTCCAACTGATCTATTGAAAGCGTGTTGCGGTGATATGCCAGGTCGATCGCCAGCAAATAGAACGCCACCAACTGAGCCGAAAAGGTTTTGGTTGCTGCTACGCCAATTTCAATACCCGCGTGAGTATCAATAATATTGGGAATCAAATCTCCCAAAGAACTTTCGGGACGGTTTGTGATGCCTAACAAGCGGGGCTGATAGTCGGCAGTCAACTCCTTACGCCGTCGAATTTCCATCTCTAATGCTGCCAGCGTGTCTGCCGTTTCGCCAGATTGGGTCACACCAATCATCAGCGTGTGGGGAGTCAGCGGCGAGGGCGCATAGCGAAACTCAGAAGCATATTGAACTTGGGTCGGAATTCCTGCCAATTGCTCTAACAAATATTTGCCCACCAGCGCCGCGTGCCAACTGGTGCCGCACGCCACAATCTGAATCTGCTGCAAATCGGTGTAAAGGTCAGCGGGAAGGTTAAGGCAAACGGGGGAGTTTTGAGTTTTGTTAGCGTCAGCGGCGCTTCGCGCTTGTGAGTTTCGAGTTTCGAGTTTCGAGTTTTGAGTTTCGAGTTCGGCATTCGACCTTCGACCTTCGACCTTCGACATATCTCCTGCGGAGACGCTACGCGAACGGCATTCTTCCTGACCCCACTGATCATTTAGGTAAGCCTCTAAGCAAGCTCGTACCACTCCCGGCTGCTCATAAATTTCTTTGAGCATGAAGTGTTTAAAGCCTTGTTTTTCCACCATGACGGGGTTCCAGCTAAGGGTGCGGGGCGATTTTTTGAGCCGCTGCCCTTCAAAGGTGTAAACCTCAACGCCGAGGGGAGTTAATCGGGCGATTTCGCCGTTTTCTAGGGTCAGTACGGCGCGAGTGTAGGGCACCAGCGCAGGCGTATCAGAGGCACAGTAGAACTCACCTTGCCCAAAACCGATGACGAGGGGAGCCTGCTGACGGGCGACGATTAATTCATCGGGATAGTCGGCATGGATGACCGCGATCGCAAACGCTCCCCGGAGTTTATTCACCGCCCGTCGCACCGCCGCAAAGAAGGGAGTAGGAGCAGAATCATCCCCCACTTGTTTCATCTCCTCTGCAATTAGATGAGGAATTGTCTCCGTATCGGTCTCTGAGCGAAACTCATGACCCAATGCTTTCAATTCTTCTCGCAGTTCACGGTAGTTTTCGATGATGCCATTTTGCACCACTGCAATCCGGCGTTGCGTATCAGTATGGGGATGGGCGTTGTATTCTTCAGGCTTGCCGTGGGTTGCCCAGCGCGTGTGACCAATGCCAATTTGGGCAGGATTGTGTTCGCCTTCGAGCTTTTCTTGCAGGTTGTGCAGCTTGCCCTTGGCGCGAATGCAGTGAATCGTACCGTCTAAAATAGTCGCAATACCCGCCGAGTCATACCCCCGATACTCTAGCTTTCGCAGCCCTTCTAGCAAAATTCCGCTGGCAGATTGCGTTCCGATATAGCCGACAATTCCACACATAGACCGTTACTCCACCCATACCACGCTGGTTTATACACACTCGCAAGTCACGATTTCGGAAGCAATTTTGATCCTGCATCCGTGCTGCTTGTTTTAACGGATTTAGATGACTTTCGCAATAGTAGGGGCGATTTGTGGAATCTCTCTACTTTGCCACTTCCCCAATCTGCCGAATTCTCGTTCAAATCTCCGCCGCCATTCCCCCAAGATCTTAGAATAGAAGCATACTCTGTAACGAAATGTTTTAAGGTTTTCATGGCAGATCAGCTTATTCGTGCGACCGCCGCTGAGGGTGGAATTCGAGCCGTTAGTGTTATTACCACTGCTTTAACTGAGGAAGCTCGGCAGCGACACAAACTTTCCTATGTTGCTACGGCTGCTTTAGGGCGAACAATGGCAGCCGGACTTTTGTTTGCTTCCAGCATGAAACGCCCTGGATCGAGAGTCAACATTCGGATCGAGGGCGATGGTCCATTAGGTGGGGTTACCGTTGATGCGGGCTTAGATGGCACCGTTCGCGGCTATGTCACCCATCCTGAAGTGGAACTGCCGCCTACTGCGATCGGCAAACTGGATGTGGGCGGTGCAGTTGGGCATACCGGCTATGTGTATGTGATTCGAGATGTGGGCTTTGGCTACCCTTACTCCAGCACGGTGGAGCTAGTGTCGGGGGAAATTGGGGATGACCTAACCCACTATTTGGCAACCTCCGAGCAAACGCCTTCGGCGCTGATGGTGGGAGTGTTTACAGATGCTCAAGGGGTTTCTGCTGCGGGCGGCTTACTGATTCAAATTATGCCAAAAGCCGCACAGGATGAGGCTTTAGTGGAGTTACTAGAATCTCGGCTCAGCACTTTAGCTGGGTTTACGTCTTTGCTGCAAGCTGGCAAGACTATCCCCGCAATTTTTGATGAATTACTAGGCGATATAGGTTTGGTCATTTTGCCAGACGTGCAAATGGTGCGATTTCACTGTGGCTGCTCCCATGAGCGGGTGCTAAATGCTCTGAAATTGTTTGGTCAGGCAGAACTAGAGGAAATGATTCAAGACGATCGCGGGGCTGAAGCAACCTGCGAATTTTGCAGTACGGTTTATCAGGCTAGCGAAGGGGAGTTAGCTGAATTATTGAGCGAACTTTAGAAAGATAGGATTTCTGGAGGGAATACCTAGAAGTCGTCAACTTTATTAAGTGCTATGACATCAAAGCCCGATTAGGACGCAACCGCTACAGCCTCTTTCTTAAAGTTTGCTACACCTAGATGGAGATATGTAAACCGTACTTCTATTTTGGGCACTCTTGTTAGATAGAACCAAACCTCTTGGTAAAAAGCGCTATGTCCGTCCCTATTTTTCTTGTGCAACCTCTGCTAGCCAAAGCTTCTAGCAAACCTGTCAAACAAAATCTCACTGCGATCGCACAATCTACAAAGCCTGCCGATAGTGGCTCTAACCCTTTGTGGTTAGCCACATCGGGTGGGTTATTTCTCCTCCTGGTTGGTTTAGGAGTTTTTTCTAAAATCAGCATCGATAAAGCAGCTAAACAGCTTAAGTTTGAAACGTTTAAAAATCGCGAGCTGCAAAAAAAGCTCAAATATGCCGTTGACACTATCGGCAAAATGGAGCGAAACCCTGACCTGATTCACTCTCGCGAATTTAACTTAGACTATTTGCGAATGCGGATGGATGAAGAAGTTTTTCACTTTGCAATTTTGAACCAAATTAAGATGAAAGTGAAAGACAAAATTACCATGGCATTGCGATCGTCGCAGCCCCATCAGGGAGAGATTGGGATTGCTAGCGGTGGTCGGCAAGTCGATGAGGTGTTTGATGTGGAATATGAACCCGGCGATCTGCCAAAAGGCACAAAGCGAGTATTGTTTCGGATTGAAATCAAAATTCTTAAGCTACCCACTCAGCCAACCTCTGTGACCATCAATCAGATTATTGACTGTATTGAAACCTTTCTTAGCCCCACTAGCGATCACGATAGCTGGCAGCCCACAATCCAGGGTCGTATTGCCAATATGCGCTGGGATCAAAAAGCAAAACCCACTCCACTTCTAGTGCTAGAGCAAACTCAAGAAGGCTCAAACGTAACGTTTAGAACGACCCGGATGGCGCAAGGTGCATAAACTTCCCATTCGTGGCAAATCAAATGAATAATCAACAGGGTGCATGAATACTTTCACTGGCTTTCACTAGTTGTGTAACAATCTGTTTTATGGCGTTTGCACACATTAACGGGTAGAGCGAATTGGGTGAAAAACAGTTACTAAAATCTCCAGGGACGCTAATCGCCGTGTTGGTCGCTGCGGCACTAGGAATGGCAGGCTTGGGAATCTATTTGGCGTTACGTCCTTCATCCACTAGCCAATCCGGTTCATTGCCTCCCTCTCCAACGGTTGAACAGTCCGCCAATACAATCACCGCACTGGGTCGCTTGGAGCCAGAGGGCGAGGTGGTTAAGGTTGCTGCACCGTCTACTTCGGGGTCTGCCGTTCCCGTGTTTGGCAGCCCACGGGTCGCTCGATTGTTGGTGCAGGAAAGGGGAAGGGTAAAAGCGGGGCAGCCGATCGCCGTGCTGGATGTGTACGATCGCCTAGTGGCGGCAGCCCTGCAATCTCAAGCGGAAGTGCAAGAAGCCCAGAGCCGATTAGCTCAAGTGCAGGCGGGTGCTAAGCGAGGCGATATCGAAGCGCAGCAAGCGACGGCAGAATCACGGCGGGCACTCGTTGCCCGACTGGAAGCCCAATTGAGTACAGCCAAGTGGGAAGCTCAAAGCTACCAAAAGCTATTTCGCGATGGGGCAATTTCTGAGCAAGATGCGAGAAACCGCCTCCTCACCGCAGAATCAACGGCACGAGATCTAGATCGGGCAAAGCGCGAATATGATGAGGCACTTAAAAAGCTGACCAGTGTGGCTGAAGTGCGCCCAACGGATGTGCGGCAAGCGCAGGCATCGGTAAATGTGGCAATGGCGGGAATGCAGCGTTCTAAGGCGGATTTGGAGGCGGCAGTGGTGCGATCGCCAATCGCGGGGCAAATCATCAAAGTCCACGCCCGTGAGGGAGAACAAATCGGCAGCGATGGACTAGTAGAAATTGGTAAAACTGATCAGATGTATGCCGTTGCTGAAATTTATGAAACCGACATTCAAAAAGTGAAACGAGGACAGAAAGCAGTAATTACCAGCCCAGCGTTTCCGGGCGAAATTTCTGGAGTCGTGGATCAAATTGGGCTTGCTATCCGCAAAAATGACGTGTTAAACACCGATCCTGCCGCCAATACCGATGTGCGCGTGGTGGAAGTAAAAATTCGGTTAGACGACAGTCAGCCCGTTTCTGGATTAACGAATTTGCAAGTCAAAGTCAACATTAAGCCCTAGAGGAATCCATCATGTTTGCAATTCCTCTGGCTTGGTTGCAGCTTAAACGCGAGAAAATGCGCTTGCTGATTGCCCTGGCGGGAATTGGATTTGCGGTCATTTTGATGTTCATTCAGCTTGGCTTTCAAGATGCGCTGTTTGATAGTGCCGTCACCATGCACGAGGAGCTACAGGGAGACATCTTTTTAATTAGCCCCCAGTCTACTTCTATGATTGCGATGAAAAATTTCTCGCAGCGACGGCTCTACCAAACATTAAGCTATGACGGCGTAGAGTCGATCAGTCCGATTTACTTGGACTTTGCCCTGTGGAAAAACCCGGAAAACCAGCGTACACGCGGCATTTTAGTGATTGGATTTGATCCATCTAGACCAATTTTTAGCCGTGAACTGGTGCCCGATCTTGCTCCAATTCGTCTGGCAGATGTCGTTTTATTTGATGAAAAATCGCGGGAGGAATTTGGTCCCATTCCTAAGCTGTTTGCGACAGGTGAGCCAGTAGTCACAGAAGCCGCAGGTCGGCGATTAACGGTTGGTGGGCTATTCGCGCTAGGCGCATCCTTTGGAGCCGATGGCAATATTATCACCAGCGACACAAATTTTCTCCGGATCTTTAGCCGTCGGACTAGCGGCATGATTGATGTGGGCATGGTGACGTTAAAACCGGGTGCTGACTTAGATAGCTTAATCAAGCAAATGCGGCGAGATTTACAGGAGCCGTTTGAAGATGTCAAAGTGCTATCAAAAGCAGAATTTATTGACTTTGAGCGCGATTATTGGCGCAGCAGTACGGCGATCGGGTTTATTTTTACCTTAGGAACGGCGATCGGTTTTTTGGTGGGTACAGTCATCGTGTACCAAATTCTCTACACGGATATTACCGATCACTTGGCAGAATACGCCACGCTGAAGGCAATGGGCTATCGCAACTTTTACCTGTTGACGCTGGTGTTTCAAGAAGCGGTAATTTTGTCGATTTTGGGCTTTATTCCAGGATTTCTGCTGTCTTTAGGGCTGTATAACTTGACCCGGAATGCGACCGCGCTGCCGATCGCCATGACGATCGATCGCGCCATTCTAGTGCTGTGTTTGGCAATGACGATGTGCATCATTTCGGGCGCGATCGCCGTTCGTAAAGTGCAAGATGCCGATCCTGCCGACATTTTTTAGCCACCGAACAGTTTCGGGCATTGCATAATGGAGGGATGGATTTAGGTTATTGAATGCAATGTCCTGAGTGCAAGTCTACGCATATTCGTAAGAACGGTCATCGCAGAGGTAAACAAAATCACATCTGTGTGGATTGTGGTCGCCAATTCATCGACGACTATACCGCTTTGCGAGGTTACAGCGATGCAGTCAAACGGGAGTGCTTAAAAATGTATGTCAACGGCATGGGATTTCGTGCCATTGAGCGGGTCAAAGGCGTCCATCACACCACTCTCATCAGTTGGGTTAGACCGGTGGGAGAACTCCTACCGGATGACTACGATCCTCAGACCATTTCAGAGATGGGAGAATGGGATGTAGCTTGCTTCCCGTAGGGTACTCGAAACCTTTATCCGCTCAAAAAAAAACAAGATTTGGCTCTGGACTGCGGTTGCCCC
>CASBQE010000293.1 GCA_949127665.1 Synechococcales cyanobacterium PMM_0083 | reverse complement strand
GCGTTCGCCTTTAGGGGCACGACCGTAGAGGCGGGTCAAGCCCAAATGCATCCCAGTCTCATCAATGAACACCAAATTTCGCGGGTCTACCGTGAAGCTCCACAGTCGGTAAGCAAACCATAAGTCCTTGACCCGCTCAGTCTCTCGCTCAGACGCAATCAATGTTTTTTGGGACGCTCAACTGAAGCCGTTGGATGGCACGCTGCATCCTTGATACACTGACAGTGACCCCGCTCTTGTGGGCAAATCGCTCACATAACTCCGCTAACAAGGCATCGGGTTGAGCCTGGACTAATGCTTTCACAATCGGCAACTGGAAAACTCCCAATTTGGCGATCGCTCCACCTCCATGCGGCTTTGGCGTGACTGTGCCAGTGTCTCGATAGCGCCGCATCAAGTCTCTGATAAAAGATAAGCTGACTTTGAAGCGCTCTGCTAATTGGCGTTGAGACCCTTCATGGGCTTGACAGGCTGCGAGGATTCGTTGACGTAAATCTACCGAAAGTGGGGCTGGCATCAGGGTCTTTTTCTTTGGGTGATGGGATGCCTTTTAGTCTGCCAAATCGGGGCTTATTCAATCAATAACCGCTGTAAGTAATAGACTTTTTTAGGATTCGCATGGTAGCCACCCAAAAAAATGATTTAGAGTTTTACGATCGCAATGCCGATAACTGGTGGAACGAGGATGCCAAAATCTATGCGCTGTATCATCTGAATAAGCCGCGATTTGAGTTTTTCGATCGCCACATTTCAAATTGGCAAGGCTTGAAAGCGCTGGATGTCGGCTGTGGCGGTGGGTTTTCCTGTGAGTTTATGGCGGCGCGAGGCGTGGCTGTATCGGGGATTGATCAATCGCAAAAATGTGTTACCGCTGCTGAAGCTCATGCGATCGCGACTGGCTTTGCGATCGCCTATCGCTGTGGTGTCGCAGAAGCAATGCCCTATGCCGACAACACCTTTGATGTGGTGATTAGTGTAGATGTGCTGGAACATGTGGAGAGCGTTCCGCTTGTTTTAGCGGAAGTATGCAGAATCCTAAAACCGAATGGCACCTTTTTCTTTGACACGATTAATCGCAACTTTAAATCGCGTTTGGTGATGATTTGGATTATGGAAAATATCTTGGGTGAAATTCAAAAAGGCGTTCACGATTGGAATAGGTTCATCACGCCTGAGGAACTCACCGACTTGCTGACTAAAAATGGCTTTAGAGATATAGAAATCAAAGGGTTTGATTTATTTGGCGAAGCCTTACGACTCAACTTCTCTAACTATTTAAACTATCGAAAAACAGGCATTCCCAAGGTTTTAGTCAATGAGGATACATCGATTAATTACATTGGCAAAGCAGTGAAAAGCACAGCGTTTGACTCATTTAATCAAGATAATTAGCCTAGTTGCCGAACTCGCGATCGGAAGGCGCGTAGGGTAGGGCTTCGACCTGCCGTCAGGCTTTGGGCTACAAATTCAGAAATCAACTCAATAATTGGGAGACTGGCAAACGTTAGGCTTGTTTGGGAAGACTGGTACTTGACAGATTCTAAGACACTGATTTGCAGTCTACCGCTCTCAAACCGCCACAGTTCAGAGACTCCTAGTGCTTCATAAGCATCTAGTTGAGTTTTAGAGGTGACATCAACCTCAATCGCTAAATCTGGCGGAGGATCAACACTTAAATCAACTCGCCGCCGTCCTCGCATTAGTTCATGATGCTGGATGTAAAAACATTGGTCTGGCTCAATGCCGCTTTCCATCACCTTGCTTTTAAACGTTGTTGAACCAAAGCACTCACAATCAATGTCTAGCTCTTCCAGCAAAATCTTCACCATGTCGCCAATCAGTTCTTTATCGACATCGACCTGATGCTCCGGTGATGGCATCCTGATCTCCAAAATCCCTTTGTTGTAAGCAATACGAGCAGCACGATGATCGCCAAGTTCTTCTAGAATGGCTTCGAGCTTCTGCCAGCTTACATCCCGCACAGCAATCCGCTGCCCCAGCGGAACGCTAAGTTGTCTGAATTGGAGTGCAACCATACGGATGATCCTCAAGCTTATTACCTGTCGGACAGACTAACGCTTCCATTTACCGTGTTGTCTTCAATTGTACCGGGTCAAAGGTTTAGGAACTGAATAGAGGCTCTGTGCCCTAATAGAATTTCTTAAGCGATGGGCTGCTGACGAGAGGTTCGCATCAGGGTGACGAATTGCTCGAACAGGTAATCGGCATCGTGGGGACCAGGGCTAGCTTCGGGGTGATATTGCACCGAGAACAGCGGCAAAGATTTATGGCGCAATCCTGCAACGGTGCGATCGTTCAAGTTCAGGTGAGTGATTTCCACGTCGGCATCAGGCAGGGAATCGGCAGCAATGGCAAAGCCATGATTCTGGCTGGTAATTTCCACCTGTTTTTGCTCCAATCCACAGGGCTGGTTCAATCCCCGATGTCCAAACTTGAGCTTAAAGGTTTCGGCTCCTAGGGAAAGCCCCAGAATTTGATGCCCCATGCAGATGCCAAAGATAGGTTTTTGGCTGCTCAGCAAAGCTCTTGTGGTTTCCACGCCTTCGGTGACAGCGGCAGGATCGCCGGGACCATTGGAGAGAAAAATTCCATCGGGATTGTATTTGAGGATGTCTTCTGGCGAAGTCGTAGACGGCACCACAATCACGCGACAGCCATAGCTGGCAAGGCGACGCAGAATGTTCCGCTTTACGCCAAAATCTAAAGCAACCACAGTCAGGGTTGGCTCATCTGTTTGGGTGCCGGGGCTAAACTCCCAGCCTGCTTCTGTTGCTTCTGACCATTCATACATCGCGGCGGTAGTGACTTCTTTCACCAGGTTGAGTCCTGCCATGCTGGGCGCTGCTTGAATCCGCTGCAATAAATCACCAGGGTCAAGGATTTCGGTAGAGATAGCCCCATTCATAGAACCCACCGATCGCAGTTTGCGAGTCAGGGCACGGGTATCGATGCCATAAATACCTAAGACATGATGCTGTTTAAAGTAGTTTTGCAAGGATTGAGTCGATCGCCAATTGCTGGGTCGCGCACAGATATTTCGGGCGATCGCGCCGCGCACTTGAGGATGAGCCGACTCTTCATCATCGGGGTTTACGCCCGTGTTGCCCAACTCTGGATAGGTAAAGGTGACAATTTGCCCACAGTAGCTAGGATCGGTCAGCACTTCCTGATAGCCCGTCATGCCCGTGTTAAACACGACTTCTCCAATGGTGGTGCCCAACGCACCAAACGAATAGCCGGGATAGGAAGATCCATCTGCCAAAACGAGCAGTGCAGGCTGTGGAGAAGTTGCCATAGTTACCTTGTCACAAATTTGAAACGCTTTATTATGCCACGCTTGCTCGTTTGCGAAAAGTTCAAGCCGCACGATCGCGCATTTACCGCCACACCTAAATCCTGCTCATCCTAGCAAGAGTTGCCCTTACGATGCTTTTAGGCGATCGCTTATCCAATTTGCAAGATCAGCGATCGGATTCAGCGTTAATTAGGAACTGTCACTTTAATATCTTGAACATGAGACCCTGGTTGACTGACAAAAGTGGATGATACAAGGCTTGAAACGTTGACCACTTGGTGATTTGAGCAGGAGAGGAAAGCTAGAGGGGAGAGGCAGCATTCTAAGATTAGATCCCACTCAAACCCTAGAGATGCTGTGAAAAAGACTCCCCCTCTTTACGATGCCTTGAAGATATGGCTGAGTCAACCGAATGACTGGGCACACCTGGGACATCTGACAACCTGTGTGTGGATGGTGGTGGCATTGATTCAAACGGGTGAAGTGAACCTAACGCAATGGCTGTCGCATCTGCCGTGTCGGTGACAGTTTGCGCAAAGTAAACAACGCCGAGTGCGGCGATGGCTGAGTCATGCCCGAATCAACGTCCATCGACTGTACAAATTGCTGATTCAGGCGGCGCTGTCAGATTGGCAAGAGGACTGTTTGTATCTGAGCTTAGATACCTCGCTGTTTTGGGATGAGTATTGCTTGGTGCGGCTGGCGGTTGTCCATCGGGGGCGAGCCTTGCCTGTAGTCTGGCGGGTGATGGAACACCGCAGTGCATCAGTATCGTTCATCGACTATCGGGAGATGCTCTATCAAGCGGTCGGGCGTTTACCTCAGGGTGTCAAAGTCGTCCTGCTTGCCGATAGAGGCTTTATCCCTGACTGACTGACATATTTTCTGGGATATGAGGGTTACGCAGTGCTGAGACGTTGTTCCAAGGGAATAGCACAATCGACTGTGGTGCATCTAAAGTAGAGCGGTTGTCGTTTGGTGGCTAGGGATTTGGAGGGGATACAGGGGTCTAGATTCAAGGCAGATTGAAGGGTAATGGTCGTCGGAATTGTCCAAGCTTGTACAAGTGCTTTGCGAATCCAATGCCAACCGATTTT
>CASBQE010000292.1 GCA_949127665.1 Synechococcales cyanobacterium PMM_0083 | reverse complement strand
GGCGATCGCGTTCATCGTTCCCGGTTGATAGTCGCGAAATTGCCACCAGCGCTCTGCCATGCGTGTCCAGCGGGTTGATGCTTTGCCCGTTGCTAGTTTTTCGGCTTCTGCCTTTGCCAAAACTTCCGGCATGACCAGTTTTTGAACTCGCTCAAAAGCCGCTTTGTATTTCATTACGGCAAACAAATCACGTTGAGCAAAATCAATAATCCAGCGAGATGGAATCCCGTTTTCCACCAGATCACGACCAATCAGATAGGGAAACATAACTTCTTGGTTGTTTGGATTGCTGGCGAGTATTTGTTTGGCTTCGCTGGGAGTCAGCAGGAAACCGTTATTGAATGGATATTGTCCTACAAAAACTACTTTAGGAAGTTGATTGACTTTCAGTGCTGCTGCCCTAAACACATCAAAGCGGGTTGAGAGAGTAGAGTTCACTACATCAACCATTTCAAGTTTGATAGGACTCTGTGTATCGTCTCCTTCCTGGGTATATAGCTTTTTCTTGCCTAATGCTTCGCCCTTAATCCAATTGACGATCGCCACATGAACCGCTGCATCACCCGACCAAACTTGAGTAGAAACGGCTTCGGTAATCGTGCCGCCATTGGCAATCACGTAATCTAAACTGGCTTGGCGAGTTTCATTTTGACGAATTGTGTTGGTTGCCACTAATCCGGCTCTGCCCTCTGGCGGAAGCGTTTCATGGGTGCGACGAAACCAATAAACGCAGTAATCCGCCATTTTAGGAACGTTGGGATATTGGGCGTAGATTTTTCGGGCGTAGTCATAACCATGCTCTTTTGCAAGGTAACGGGAACCTAGATAGGGCGGATTGCCAATAATCGCATCCACGGGTTCCCACTCGCAAAACAGGGCATCGTCACAAATAATGTTTTGATCCAGGTTATCCAGCGGCAACGCCTGATCCAGTTCCAGATTCAGGGTGACATCCATCAGGTTGTGCTTTTCCTCATCCAGCGCCAGCTTTTTCGCCAGCATCAGCGTCACCTTTGCCAGTTCTACCGCAAACGGGTTGGTGTCAATCCCATAAAACTGTTTTGTGCTGATGAGTGAAAGGGTGCCGATCGCTGCGGCGGTGCGATCGCTAAAATTCTCATGAATCTTTGCCAACAACTGCGCTTCTAGCCGCTTCAGTTCTCGATAGGCAACATACAAAAAATTACCGCTGCCACAGGCGGGGTCAAGCACCTTAAATTGATTCAGGTCTTGCCGTAACGCCAGCAGATCTTTCAAGGTGGAAGCTGACTCGATGCGATCGCGCCAGGGACGAACGATCGTCGGCAACACCACTTTTTGAATATCTGCCTCACTGGTGAAGTGTGCGCCCAAGGCATGGCGTTCTGTCTTTCCCAGGCTGCCTTCAAACAACGTGCCGAAAATGGCAGGCTCCACCTTCGACCACTTTTCCGCCGCCGCTTGCAGCAATAGCTTAATTTCATCTGGCTCTAATGGAATTGGATCAACTTCGGCAAAAATGCCTCCATTAAAATGAGAAATCTCCTTGTAGCGGCTATCCTTCCGGGCAGGTTTGCGGTTGCCCATCTGCCGAAACAAGCCGCCAATCAGATCAGAGGAACTGGCTCCCTGCTCGCAGTCCTGCAACAGTTCCGTAAAAAATCCCCTCGGCAACAGGTCAATATCTTCGGCAAACAGCGTCACCACACATTGCAAAATGAACCGTTGCGCGGCGGCGGCATTTTCTCCCCGTGCCACCAGCGAGTTATAGACCCGCGCCACCTTATCCGCTGCTTCACGGGTGACATCTACTTGATTGTTGGCAAACTGGGGTTTGCGGTGATCGGGAAACAGAAAGTTGAGTGCGGTGTAGCGATCGGGTAACTCCTCCAACGTCAGGCGATCGACGGGTTCTCGCAGTTGCAGATCAAAGTCATAGATCCAGAACTGATCAAAGTTGCAAAGAATTACATATTTTGGACGTTTTGGCGTGGCGTTCAGCCAATATTCAAACGCTTGGTCGTAATGCTTTTCTAATTTTTCGCCGCGCTTTTTCATCTCCAGCAACAGACGCGATTCCCAAAATAAGTCGGCAAACTTGGTGGACTTGCCCTTTTCCTTCACCCGATATTCCAGGGTTGCCCCGGCTTCTTTGTAGCCACTGTGCCCAAATGCTTGAAACAGGCGATCGCAAAAAACCTGCGCCTCTCCCTTTTCATCTCCGCTCAAACTGCGAACATAAGTCAAAAAAGCTTGCAGCCGAAGCAGTGTATCTGTCATAAGATCATAAGAGCGCAGAAAAAATTGAATTGAGGTTTAAGACAAATCCGGGTAGCACGTCCTCATTGGAAAGGGTTGCTGGATGCGGCAATAGCTCAACGGGTTGTCCTTGGCGGTAAATTTCGACCTGTTTTGTTTCTGGGTCAATTAGCCATCCCAGGCGCACCCCATTTTCTATATATTCGCGCATCTTTGCCTGGGCATCCGCCAAACTGTCACTGGGCGACAGCAATTCCAGCACAAAATCGGGCGCGATCGCTGGAAATTTCCTTTGATTCTCAAGGGTCAGTGCTGCCCAGCGTGATTTCGCAATCCAGGCAACATCAGGCGATCGCTTGGCATTGTTGGGCAACACAAAGCAGGTGGAAGAATCAAAAACAATTCCTAGCCTGTTTTGGCGATTCCACATCACAAAATCTGCGTTCAGTTCTGAGTTGTAGCTGCCTGTTTCTCCACCCGTGGGTGCCACAATAATCAGTTCTCTCTGCGCGTTTTGCTCAAATTTGACCTCTGGATTGGCGCGACAGACTTCCAAAAATTGTTCATCGGTGAGTTGCAGAATGGGGTTAAGTTGAACAATCACCGATGTCATACCGCTACCTCAGAGTTTTGACGGGATTGGAGAGAGCAGACTGTGTGAGCGATCGCGACTTTAAAACCTTCCCATTACTAATGTTGAGTTACATTTTTCGCGAGATTAACTAACAGTCTTAGCGCTTCATTGACGGCTGCATCGGTTGGAAATGCCTGGGCAACATCAGGATCTAAAATCACAACGTTGGTTGCGTGCTTAAAACGATCCGCATATTTTCCTCTAACACCGCCCTGCATTGTGGCAAAGTCATATTCTGGGCAGAGTTCATCCTCCAATTCAGCCTCATATTCCTTCTTCATAAAATCTCTGCATTTTGACGGCATTAGATTTCACTTTGGAGCGTCTTTGTATGATTCTTGAGAAAGGATGGAGATTGCATGATAATCCAAAGTTGCTGGTAGTTTCCGATGTTCCTGAAGCACGATCGCGTCAATTTGGTGCTGCCGTTTTAGCCAATTGCAATACTAATCTGAGCGCCTTATTCACCGCTGCCGCTGTTGGGAATGCTTGGGCAATATCAGGATCTAACTCTACTGTTATTGGCTGCTTGACTGTTATTGGCTGCTTGCGTCCGGCACCTCTTGCCACGACCTGTAGCTGACTAAAATCATATTCATCCCGCAGAGTATCTTCATCGTCATATTCAACAGTCTTCTTCATAAAATCGTCGCTCCTTGCGTATTGCTTCTCTTGCAGTGATTAAACGAATTACACCCGCACGTTCTGTGTACGCGACAACCAGTAAACGCTCTCTTTCAGATTGACCCATGAGAATAAAACGATTTTCTCCCACTGAATGATCGGGATCGGCAAAGGTAATAAATAAAGGATCATCAAACGCTGCTGTCGCTTCTTCAAAAGTAACACCGTGTTTCTGAAAGTTGGCTTCGGCTTTTGTTGGATGCCATTCAAAGTTCATGGTTGAAGCATTGCAACCGGGTTGGCATTAGCAGCAACCGCCTGATTTTGTCGAGCTTGGATTTCTAGGTGGACGAGGAGAGCATTCACGTCAGCGGGATTAACTCCACCGATGCGGGTTGCTTGCCCAATGGTGAGGGGGCGCACTTTGGAGAGTTTTTCGCGGGATTCTTTTGAAAGAGTGGCGATCGCGTGATAATCCAGGTTGGCTGGAAGTTTGCGGTGTTCCTGACGAGCGATCGCGTCAATTTGGTGCTGTTGCCGCTGGATGTAGCCGGAATATTTGATGTCAATTTCGGCGGCTTCTTTGACGGCGCGATCGAGTTCAGGATTTCCTAGCCCAAACTGCACCAGATTGGCGTAGTGAAAGCCCGGTTTCCGCAGCAGATCCGACAAAGTGATCGAGCCTTTGATCGCTTGCTGAGTGTGAGCGGCGATCGCTTTGCCCAACTCGTCATGCTCTTTCACACGAGTGATGTGTAATCGCTCTTTTTCGACCGCAATATTTGCCTGTTTTTGCTGAAACAGTTGCCAGCGGCGATCATCAATCAGCCCAATCTCTCGTCCTAACGGTGTGAGGCGTTGATCGGCGTTGTCCGATCGCAGTAACAGCCGATATTCTGAACGGCTGGTCAACATCCGATACGGTTCGCGCAAATCTTTAGTACATAGATCGTCGATCAAGGTGCCGATGTAACTATGTTCTCGCGGAAAGTTGATCATCTCCTGATCTTGACAGAATCGGGCGGCGTTAAGTCCCGCGACAAAGCCTTGGGCAGCGGCTTCTTCGTAGCCCGTGGTGCCGTTGATTTGTCCGGCGCAAAACAGACCCTCGATCTTTTTGGTCATCAGCGTTGGGTAGCACTGAGTGGCAGGTAAATAGTCATATTCCACGGCGTAGGCAGGACGCAGCATGGCGCAGTGTTCTAAACCGGGGAGCGATCGCAACATGGCAAGCTGGAGCGTCTCTGGCAAACCCGTGGAAAAGCCCTGGACATAGATTTCAGGACTGTCGCGTCCTTCTGGCTCCAAGAAAATTTGATGGCTGTCTTTATCAGCAAAGCGAACAATTTTATCTTCAATGCTGGGGCAATAGCGCGGACCTTTGGCATCCACCCAACCGCCATAGACTGGGGACAGGTGCAGGTTCTCTTGAACGATTCGGTGGGTTTCGGCGGTGGTGCGAGTCAGGTGGCAGGGCATTTGTTCGCGCTCGACCCATGCTGCTGGATCAAAGCTAAACCAGCGCACGTCTTCATCACCGGGCTGCGGTTCTAATACACCGAAGTTGATGGTACGGCGATCGACCCGTGCGGGAGTTCCGGTTTTTAGTCGCCCTGTTTCAAATCCCAATCGGTTTAGGGTATCGGTCATGCCGACAGCGGCAAATTCCCCGGCGCGTCCGGCTTCCATGGATTTGTTGCCCACCCAAATCCGTCCGCCTAGAAAGGTTCCAGTAGTCAAAATCACTGTTTTGCACTGAAACGCGACACCAAAGTAGGTTTGCACTCCGATCACTTCATCGTTGTTGCCCAGCACTAAATCGATCGCCATGCCTTCTCGCACGGTTAGATTTGGCTGGTTTTCCACAATGCCTTTCATTACGGCGGCATATTCGCGCTTGTCGGTTTGTGCCCGCAATGCCCACACTGCCGGACCTCTGGAAGAATTGAGGATGCGCTTTTGCAGATAGGTGCGATCGCTGACTTTGCCCATCTCGCCGCCCAACGCATCCACTTCATGCACCAGTTGCGACTTTGCCGGACCGCCCACCGCCGGATTGCAGGGTTGCCACGCAATTTTGTCTAGATTCAGCGTCAGCAGCAGCGTCCGAGAACCAAGCCGTGCTGCTGCCAGAGCCGCTTCGCACCCTGCGTGTCCGGCTCCAACCACAATCACATCGTAGGCATCTAAAAATTCAACATGGTTTGTCATGATAACAACTGTCGCGAGGCTTCAGTTTCTATTGTAAAGGTTTGGAATTGCTTCACGATTTCATCGCGATTTTGAACGCTTCCAGGAACTTTCTAGTAGCGCTTCGCCAAATTAAAAATGCAACAACCCTGATTTATTTGACTTTCAGGCTACTAGAAATGGCATGTCTACTGTCGCTGTGTTGTATTAGAGTGAAATTTGTCGCTACCATTCAGCAAGAATTTCTTGTTATACCACTCCGGGCATCAACAACAAGGCAACCCAGTATGCTCGATTGTCATTACCAATTACCCCAGCTACTGATTAAACCTATTCCCATAAAGTGTTTATGGTTGTTAGTTCAAGATGCGTTGGCGCTGTTTATGATCTTGCCAATGTTGCTTAGCCTTAATAATGTCCTGCACCTGGGTGCTTTTATCTCCTCCATACAGAAGTAATGGTTGAGTTGTCGTAACCTGACCGAAATAAATTCGGTAGGCAGGACCATAAAAGATCCTCAATTCCCACACACCTTCCCCAACAGATTTGCAGTCACCTAAGGTGCCCTGCTTTACCTGATTGAGCCTAACTTGGATGATTTCCTTTGCTAGTAGATCGCCAAGAGAATCTAGCCACTCAGCCAGGAGATTCTTTCCATTTGCTGTGATGTAACAGGGTACCAACTCGTCTTGAGGATGCCAAGGCTCTGTACGGAGGCGATACTGTATCTGTGCCTTGTGACCCAAAATATGCTCTCTTCGGCTGGCGTGAATAAGTCTTTCAGTGCTTGTCGTCAGTATCAGTTCCGCAGTTATATTCTCTGAATTTGTTCCATCTTCTAGCCTTGTAATCTCCAAGTCTAAACTGTCACAGTTCCATCTTGGCTCAGAGTGAAAACTAACTGCCAGAGCATTTAACAAACACGCAATACCCAATGCATAAGCTGGCTCACCTTGATGCTTAAAATCAGCTAAACTCTCCTCCTCTTGAACAGTTGGATCTGTAATCTCTGTTAGGAGAGGTGTTTTAGTTACAAGTGTTAATAGGAATGTACGTTCTTCACGTTCAACCTGGCGATCGTTTAACCAAGCGGAAATAGGATAGTTATCTGCAAGCAAAAAATTGTAGAAACTGTTCTGAGTACGCAGAGCCTTTATTCCAATGGTCTTTGCTGTACTTAACACGCTGATCAATTCAGTCATTAAATTTCTGGCAAATCCTTGTTCACCGACCGGAGAACGAAGAGACAGATCATTCAGCACCATTTCCACTGCCATTGGTTACTCCTCAATAGGTTGAAGCAAGGCAGCAAGACTGTTATCCCACTCATCAAAGAACCCATCGGGCCATTGATCAATTCGCCCTCTACGATTCATTTGAGGTGAAATAACTTCATTTCTCTGGAAAAAGTGCAACCGGACTGCTTCGGAATCGAGGTTTCCTCCATGTACAGCCAGACGAATTCCATTTAATACATGGTCGCTGTGGGTTTCCAGGATAATCTGCACATCCTGAGCCGAAGTTTGGGCTAGTAAATTACCCATACGAGCTTGCCCTTTGGGATGGAGATGTGCCTCTGGATTCTCAAGCAACAGTAAAGCTCCTGGTTTGGCTGACAGAATGGCAGTAATCACAGGCAAGGTGTAAGTGATACCAAAGCCAACATTCGTCGCACGATACTCTTTGCTCAACCCAAACGAATATTGCAGGCTCACCAGATCCATACCGGGGCTATCGATAATATGAATTCGAGTTCCAGGACTAATTTCACTCAACCAAGCTTCAACCTGACTCAGCAGATTTAACGATTTTGCCTGCGGATGACTGAGAGTAGAATTTGGGATTTCAGAATCTCTAAAAATGGATAAAAAGTGGGCAGTATACTCGCCCATCGTTCCTAACTGGCGATGCTGACGCACTTGAAAATCAGACATTGCAAAAGAGGTTCGAGGTCCGAGTCGTTCAGCTTGCAAGTATTGAAAATGATCCCCAAATAAGCTCGTCTGGTAAGTTTCGGGGGGCACAGCAGGTGAAGCTAGCCCTAAAATATCTGCTTTAGGATTATAGGCAAATTGCCAGATCGCTTCATTGCCATTTTCAAAAGCGAGAACTAACCCAATTTTGTCCTCTTTCGCATCTTCAAATAGGGCATCTCTGGCAGTGCCAATACGGACTAGATCACCGTTTAAGGCTAAACCAGTGGATTCGAGTAATCCTTGTTGATATGACTGACGCAACAACAAAAGAGATTGAAGAACTGAGGATTTTCCCATGCCATTGAGTCCTGAAAGGAGGGTCAAAGCCCCAAATTCCAGAGATTGATTCTCAAACCGTTTGAAGTTTTGCAAGCGCAGTTTACAAATCACGCTAAAACCTCTTGAATCAACTGCTCAATGCCGCTGAACCTACGTTTAACTTTTCTAGTGTCTCCCGTTCCTTGAGAAATGGCTGAATCAAACCTGGGTTCCACTTCACGATCATTCATGAGCCTAATAAACCCATCTTTCAGTTGATCCTTGCGCTCTATTAAGGTTTGAATTTGTTCATGATTCAGCTTACTGAAATTGACTGACCAAGACTCAAACAACGCTTTATTAACGGGTTTTCTTGAGGCATTTAGTCGATCTCGCTTGCGAAAGGCATCATTACCAAATATTTCATAGGCAGCAGTCATAGCCTGACTAAACTTTCTTTCCAGATCATTGAGTTCTTTCTCACTCATCCCATTAATTTCTGCCATTACATCACTCAAAAAACTATCAAATTCTGTAGCTTTGTACTCACTGTACGGGTAAATCACAAAAGCTAAAAACCGAAGTATGAACTCACGATCTGCCATCCGTTTGCTGTCAACACTTCCATCAGTTGCATTTCTGAACTCGGGCAAGCTAGCAAGTTTTTCTAAAAATTTGGTGGATTTACCTTGATTCAAAGCATGGCGAATTTCTTGCAATGACAAAGGTAAGCCACCAGTGTTAATACGCTTAAAAATATTAAACTTAACTTCGCTGGGTGTCCCCTTTTCAATTAAATAAACTGTGACTTGAGTTTCAATAATTCGCCTTTGTAGATTACGCGGTAATTCGCTAAAAGTTTTATTATTGAGTTGGATTAAAAATTCAAGTTCGCAAAGTTTTAATGATTCATCATTGACAAACATTTTTAGGGTTGTCAACCTCTGTAATCCATCAATGACGACCCACTGATCTTCATCAGTTGCATCCATATAAAAAGCTGGCAATGGAATCCGAATAAGAATGGATTCAATGAGACGGCTTTTAGTGCGGTTATTCCAAATGCCACCTCTACGTTGAAAATCTGGTGCTAGATTAAGCTCCTCATATCTAATGCGTTGTAACAACAAGTCAATTGTCATTGGTCGCGTTTCAACCCTAATTAATTCAGGGTCGAATGGCTGGATTATGCTTTCATCTTCATCGGGGTCAATACCCAGACTAAGATCAGCATTTTCTAGCTCTTCCTCTACTTGCTGCTTACTATTTGACATCATGTACTTCACTTCCCAGCACTGACCAAGAGTTCGATTTTCAGCAGTATAGCCGTTTAATGTCTCGAACCAGATCAATGATCTTGTCTCGTGAGTTGTAACCTGCTTCGACCAATGCTTGATATAGCTGTAGCCACAAATGATAGGACGTAGATTAACGCGTCAGGTAATAGGGGGCTTAAGCCCCTTGTCCTAAACTGACTGACTATGGCTATAAAACTGGTGGTGAAAGCTATCAAGAGGCATTAGTTGCCGCTGTTGATAGGTTTGCATTCCGATCAAATACTCGGATGCCTCTACACTCAGCAGGACTGCTTTTTTGACCATTCGTTGTCAAAGCAACGATCTTATGGCTAGAGATAGCGCGTTTGACTAGTTCTGATAGCGATTGCTCTCCATTCACCTCAAAGTTTGTGTGAGTCATAACCACTGCCTCAACTCTGAATTTTTACTTTGCGACTCTAGACATCTATCATTTGTCGCAAGATAAGTAGGGAATCTATCTCTGGAGATATTTTATATCCAATTCTTAGACCCGACAATAGAACTGAAACTGATTGATAGAGAGGATGCCATGACGCTTAAACTGAACGTTCCGACCATTGATGCAGAATCCGCGCAGACTTTAAAGGAAACGATTCGGACTTCTGAGCCAGATGCCAGAATTGATATTGATCTGGAGGCAAAGACTGTGACTATTGAGGCACAGGCATCAGAAGAAACCTTTAAGCAACTGATTGAAGCGGCAGGTCATCCCATTCGGTAGTAAATATTGTCGCCTTTGATGATTACTGCCAAGCAACGGCTTAACGCATGAGCGCCAGCCAAGTTCCGGTGCCAACCACCCCATCTGAGGCAAGGCTGAACTTCGTTTGAGCCGCTTTAACGGCGGCTTGAGTTTCAGCGCCAAAAACCCCATCCGATGAGCTTCTCAAAAAACCCAATGCTCTCAGGCGTTCTTGCAACCCAGTTACGGCTGAGCCTTGCATTCCGATTCGCAAAACAGGCAAGGTAATTAGCTCTTGCTTGGCGGCTGATTCGCTGGAGCCTGATGGTTTTGCGGTGCTTTTAGATGGAGTTGAGGCAACTGGCGGCTTAGCTGGAGTGCCAGTAGGGGCTTGTGTCGAGGGAACGGGAAAGGAGTCAGTCTGATTGGCAGGAGCGGCGGTGGCGGTTGTGCTAGGTGAAGCGGCGGCGACCGTGGGTGATGGCGGCAGCAGCCGATTCCAGGTTTCTAAGCCGACTACGCCATCGGCAGGGAGTCCGGCGGCTTTCTGAAATTTGGTGACCGCGATCGCAGTAGCCTGATCAAACGCACCATTCACCGATCCGGTGTAGTAGCCCAACAGCTTGAGAACCCCTTGCAGTTCAACCACCTCTGTTCCTTGGCTCCCTGTTTTTAGGAGCGTTCGGCTTGGGATTGTGGTGCTAGCCGTAGGCACTTTAGATGTTTGGCTAAAGGTTGGGACTGCGATCGCCAGACTAAACCAGCTTCCTGCTCCTAACGCGATCGGAGTCAAACAACAGAATCGCCAAATTTTTAGGTGCCGTAGCATTTTGTGGATACCAACCATAGAGGAAATCCCAAATTGATCAATCAGGCTAGTTTGTGCCAAAACACTAAGCTGAGGGAAAAGTAACTTTCGCCAAATGAGTTTAACCTACTCAATGAAGCATTGTGTGTTATCGGACTGGATAGTTAGCGCTACGATACAAAAATAGAGTCAGAATTCAAAGCGAAAGTTTTTAAGATCCGTGAAATATTCACTCTTCAGTCGATTTCAAGGTTGTTTTCTCGGCATGGCAATGGGAGAAGGCTTGGGACTTGAGGCAAACTCGCCGCATCGTTGCAATCCAGGAAAAGCCGCTGCTGGCGCTCAGCTTCAATGGGCTTCGGCGGCAATTTCGCAGGGAGAACGGCTCGCTGAAGCCGGGGAGTGCGTCATTCAGCCAGAATTATTACCAGAGTTACCAAACACTTTCGTCGGAAAATCTGCTGGAGAGCTTGCGATCGCCACGCTACCGATTGCGCTGTTCTACCACGACAACTTGACGCAGCAACGGCACTATTTAAAAGCGACAGTGGCGGCGTGGGGCGGAGATGACAGAATATCGGATGCGGTGATTGTGTTTGGCTACGCGATCGCCCAGGTAATCAAAGAGCAACTTGTTCCTTGCCAGTTCATCGCACAAATCTTGACTTATCTTCACGTTTCATTGCCTGAGTCGGCTATCCGTTCAGCCGATCTGATCAGCAGCTTAGAAACCTTAAAAAGGCTGGTAGCAAATGGTTCGGGATTGCAAAGCGCGATCGCGGCATTTCAGTTGCAGGCTGAAACCAAACCAATATCGGTAGAGATTGCGATCGCCCTCTACTGCTTCTTGCAAACTCCAGATACTATATCTTTGGCGATAGTTAGAGCAGTTCGGCTAGGAGTGAAGCCTGATATTGTGGGAGCATTGGTGGGTGCTTTGATTGGAGCTTATACTAGCGATGTTGGTATTCCAGCGGAGTGGCACTGTGCCTTAAAAGCCCCATTTACAGCTTCTAAGTTTCCTCAGCAGGTTCATCGTCTATCGGCTCATTTGGTTTCTGCCTGGTCGGGCGTTTATCATTCTTCTGGTCTTCAAGAAAAGGAGCTTCCTATCGTCACGCTGCCTTGGATTGTTCGCGCTCAGCAAATTGTGAGCTAGATTGAGAGACGATCTGCTGTAATTAGCTGTGCCTTTTTGTAGTTGAGTTTGCTTTTAGGTTTCTGCTTATTCTATACAACGCTCCTATTTGCTGAGGGATTTGTGGCAAGTGATGAAAGTCTTTCAATCGCTGGTGCATCGGTTGGAAAAAGCCCACCTACTGGATAATCTCCATCCATTGGGTAGATATTCCAACGCTTTTCACCAGGCAGTTCGTTCCTGTCAAAATGCCGCCAATCCTACTGAAAGCCAACGATCGCAGCCATCTGTCGTCCATCTAGATCAGAGCTACCGTACCATTCCATCTAGCCAATGTTTACCCCACGCTAAACAAAGCTTGCTCAAAAAAGCAGGGCGATCGCCGCTCGTTTTAGGAATTGCCATTATTTCTTTAACAAGCGCCTTTGGCTATCGTTTTCATAACGCGCCCAAGCTAGATATTGGCAAAGCATCTCCCCAAACTCTCTATGCTCCAGTATCGGCGAATGTAGTAGACGAAAACGCAACGGATCTGAACCGGAGTGCGGCTCGTAAAGGCACAGTATCCGTTCTGATGTTGGATCAAGCCGTCAACCAAACGGTGATGCGATCGCTGCAACAGCAACTTCAACAAAGCAGCGATCTTCGCCAAACTGCTGGCTCTTTTCCCTATGTTCGCACCAGCGCCCTCACCCTTTTCACCCAAGCCTACCTCCGCAAACTGCCCGAATCGCAGTGGCAAGCGCTATTAATTGAGGCAGATCGCGGCTTTTCTCAAAACCGTTCTGTTCCTAACTTCAAGACTGCGATTCCTGTGCCCTCAATGGATGCCGCCGCTCGAAAAGCGATCGCTGAACTCCGCAACTATCGCCGTGCTGTGGACATGAGCAGCTACTTGAAGTTGGTTCAATCTGTCAACGAAGCCCAGTTGAAATATGTGGCGGCTCTAGCATCCTCCACACTGTCACTTGAGCTACCTAACACCCCGAATGCTGCTGTGGTTGATCTAACCGATGCGGATTGGCAAACTCTGCGATCGCAGACTCCAAAAATTGCGGAGCGAATGCTGGCTCAGGGCATTTCGCCAGCATTGCCGTCTACCGTGCTAACAGCAGCCGTGAAACTCCAGGTGAATGAACTACCCAACGCGACTGAAGCGATCGTCAGCGACCTTCTAATATCGCGGTTGCAGCCCAATTTAATTCAAGATGAAACCCAAACGCGAGTGCGCGCCGAGCAAGCGGCTCAAGACATTCAGCCGATGCTGGTTTCGATCAATCGTGGCGAAAAAATTATCCGTGCAGGTGACACAATTTCTTCTAAAGATTTTGCCTTGCTGGATCATTTTGGCTTAAGTCGGCGTGGCATTGACTGGTTTGGGCTAGCAGGCTTTGGAGTTTTGGTCAGCGGCTCAGTGGTTGTCGTGTGGTTTGTCAAACGCCGATTTCATCCCTCCCTGCGGCGACGAGACGGAGTCTTACTGTGGCTTTTGAGTTTAAGTACGCCACTGTTGATCGCGCTTCAGGTGCCATCGGTCAACCTACCCACGATTGGGCTATTGGTCGGCGGCTTTTATGGCGCACCGTTGGGGATCACCGTTGCGGGGCTGCTGACGCTATTGGTGAGTGTTGGCATGGAAGTGACCGGGAGTACTTTAATTGCCAGTGCCATAACTGGGCTGCTGTGCGGCTGGTTGGGGGGCAGGTTGCGATCGCGCGAAGAACTGGCATGGCTGGGTGTAGGCGTGGGCTTACTCCAAGGGTTCATTTATCTAATACTCAACGTCGCATCGGGTATTGCCTGGTATACCTTGCTGAGTGCCAGCGGCATTCAGGCACTATTGGGGCTGGCGTGGGTGATTGTGGCATTGGGCATTAGCCCTTACCTAGAGCAACTGTTTGATATAGTCACCACCATCCGACTGGTGGAACTTGCCAACCCCAACCGCCCCTTACTCAAACGACTTGCATCGGAGGCTCCTGGAACTTTTCAACATACCTTGTTTGTAGCAACCCTAGCAGAAGCCGCCGCTCGTTCCCTGGGAGGCAATGTGGAGTTAGTGCGGACTGGAACGCTCTATCACGACATTGGCAAAATGCATGATCCCCAAGGGTTTATTGAAAACCAAATGGGCGCACCGAATAAGCATGATTTGATTGATAATCCCTGGATAAGCGCTGAAATTATTAAAAAGCACGTTACTCAAGGAATCGTGATGGCTCGTAAAGCGCGGTTGCCTAGAGCAATCCAGGCTTTTATTCCTGAACATCAGGGCACAATGCTGATTGCTTACTTTCATCATCAGGCGCAGCAGCAGGTAGAACAGCATTTACACGAACAGCAATTATCGGACGGAACTGTTCTCAGCTTGAATGATGCTGATTTTCGCTACGACGGTCCGATTCCGCAGTCGCGTGAAACGGGCATTGTCATGCTGGCAGATTCCTGTGAAGCGGCACTGCGATCGCTGAAAGATGCCACCCCAGAAGAAGCCCTTGCCATGATCAACAAAATTCTGCGCGCCCGCTGGCAAGATCAGCAACTCGTCCAATCAGGGCTAACCCGCGATGAAATGACTGAGATTGCCACGATTTTTGTCCAGGTTTGGCAACAGTTCAATCACCAACGAATCGCTTATCCAAAGCTAGCGATCGCGCCGCAAGCCGCACCCTAAAAGTTAGATCCATTGTCTGACCTGTCACTATTATTTTTTAAGCTTCTTCAACGATTCTGGTTTGTGGGCGGCTTCCTTGCCAGTCTTGTCACTTTCCACCAAATATTCAGGGTTATCTTTGCTTGCTGCAACGTGATGCCCCTTGATTTCAATGGGTTCTGTCAACTTTTTCTTCACTGTCCCTTCGATGTCACCCTGAGAGCTTTTCCACTCCACGCGATCGCCTTTCTTCAGTTCGTCAGCCATCGTAGCACCTCGTTTTTACATTTCTCCTTCAAGTTATGAAGGCAATTGGATTGCCACCTCTCTCAAAAGTCGTGATTTAGCAAAACCTTCCCGCTAACGAGTTGATATCCTCAATACCGCCTTACGCGCCCTTAAAAATCCTCTCACTCTTACTTGCGTTTAGCATCTAAAGCAAACCCTGGTAAAGAGTGACTGACCGCAATTCGCGGCAACCGATGTTTGAAGCTGCAAAGAATTTCCCAGGAAATGGTGCCCAAGGTTTCTGCCCAATCATCGGCTGAAATAGATTCCTTGCCATCATGCCCCAAAAGGGTGACGACATCGCCTTCTTGCAGATTTGGCACTTGGCTTATGTCTAACATCAGTTGATCCATGGTCACGGCTCCAATTTGGGGCACGAGTTTCCCTTGAGCGATCGCGCTCATTTGGTTGGACAGATTGCGCGGGATGCCATCTGCATAGCCAATGCCAACTACTGCGATCGCCATTTCGCGATCGGCGACAAACCGATGTCCATAGCTCACGCCCGTTCCCGCCTGAATGGTTTTTAGCTGGGTAATGCGCGCCTTTACTTGCAGCACGGGTTTGAGAGCCACAACAGATTTCAAGTGGGCAGCGGGATAAAGCCCGTATAACGCCAGCCCAACTCGCACCATATCGTAATGCAGGTTGGCATCGGTCAAGGTGCCAGCGGAGTTCGCCAGATGCAGTTTGGGTGGGGTGATGCCTGCCAATTGAATTTGAGCGATCGCGGCGGCAAATCGCTGCTGTTGCTGATCAACCACGGTGCGATCCAGGCTTTCTGCGGTTGCAAGATGAGAATAAATACTGGCGATCGCCAAGTGTGGCAGGCGATGCACCAGTTGAGCAAACTCCGTCGCTGCTTGCCAATCAGTGCCTAAGCGAGACATGCCCGTATCTAGCTTGAGGTGAACGGGCAGCGGTGAGGCGTTGGGGAGATTTGCTATCGTTTCGGCAAACACAAGCGCTTGTTTCGGGGTGCAAAGGGTGGGTTGCAAATTCCAATGGGCGATCGCGCGAATTTGCTCTGGCGTGTAGGTCGCACCCAAAATCAAAATCGGCGCTTGAATGCCCGACTCGCGCAGTTCAATTCCTTCAGGAATGGTGGCTACCCCCAACCAGGTTGCCCCCGCTTGCAGGGCGGCTTGGGCGATCGCGATGGCACCATGCCCGTAAGCGTCGGCTTTGACCACCGCCATCAATGCCGTTCGCTTTTGCAGCAAGCGCTTGATTTGAGTGACATTATGGGCGATCGCTGACAGATCAATTTCCACCCAGGCGCGTTCTCGCCGCATTTGCACCAAACTTGGACTTTGCTCCCAACTCAGCATGTCTTCCTCATGATTCACACCACATTCAATATGCTGCACTCAACGCGCTGAAAGCAGGATAGATCCCCTTTGAAAATAGGTCAATCCAGTATTAGCTTCTCTGCAATTTTCTACCCTTCAGCCCTAGCTGTGTTAAAATTCTTGACAACCTTCCTAGCAACTGAGTCCTGATGAGTAAGGTTCTGGTGCTTAACGCTTCTTACGAGCCGCTGAACATTACTACTTGGCGCAGGGCGGTCGTGCTATTGCTCAAAGGCAAAGCGGAGCAAGTTGAACATAATGGTAAGTATATTTACTCCGGCTTTCCACTGCCCACAGTGATCCGGCTGCGTCATTATGTGCGTGTGCCCTACAAAGAGATTCCGCTGACACGCAAGAATCTGCTGCACCGGGATAGCTATTCCTGTCAGTATTGCAGCTATACCGGGGATAACTTGACGTTGGATCATGTGATCCCGCGATCGCGGGGCGGTAAGGATACTTGGGAAAATATCGTAACGGCTTGTGTGCGTTGCAATGTCAAAAAAGGCAGCCGCACCCCCAAAGAAGCGAGTATGCCGCTCCATATTTTGCCCCAAAAACCTTATAGCGGGCTTTATTTTGAAGTGACTAAGCATGTCAAAAATGGCTTAAACCAGGAGTGGCGTAAATATGTGATTGGGTTGTGATTTGGCGCGTTGGCTTGAAGGCTATTTTGGAGTATTCCTGTTTGGCGATCGCAACTCTGTTACTCTTTCACTGGTTTGCCTAAAAGTTGCAATTACCTTAGTTGCCCTAAAAAATCGCCCTAAAGATCCGTGCTGTTTCCACGTTTTTTTGCGAAGATCGAAGTATCAAATTAAACCTTATATTTCTGGCTTATTAGTTACTGCAATAATCGTCTAATCACTTTGTCTTACTGCCGATTTAACTATCTTTTATAGGAAGCAGCACAAATCTGTGGCAACCCGCAATACTACATCGAATAGTGTACTCACACCAACAGAAGATGCCCAATCAACGGCTCAGCACCCTGCTGCTGATTCCGCTCAAGTTGAGCCGCTGCTAAAATCTCTGCAAGATGCTCCCACCTATCGACCACAATCGTCTTCCTACGATACTGGGCGATCGCGGGAGCAGCTTCAGAAAGTAGAAGCGCTGCAAAAATCGCTGGAGCGCCATCAGGGAGAGCGCCAGCTAATTGTGCTACAGGATTTCCCCGATCCCGATGCCCTGTCTTCTGCCTGGACTTACAAACTGATCGCTCAGAAATATGACATTCAGTGCGATATGGTTTACGCCGGAACGCTGAGCCATCAAGAAAACATTGCCCTCGTTAAATTAACTAGCCTGCCCGTGCAGCGTTGGGCATTGCCCACCGTTAAAAATCGTAATTTGGCAGCATATCAAGGATGTGTCTTTATTGACAACCAAGGCACCACCAGCCAATTGACCCCATCTTTAGCAGATGCAGGTATCCCTATTGTGGTTGTGATTGATCATCACAGTTCTCAGGGTGAAATCAAGGCAGAGTTTATTGATATTCGCCCTTACACCCGCGCCACTTCGACGATTGTGACGCAATATTTGCAAGCGGGGCTGCTGAAGCTAGATAACAACTCTAGTGAACATGTGAAGTGTGCGACGGCGTTGATGCATGGGTTGCGATCAGATACCAACGCCCTCCGGCAAGCTCAGGAAGAAGACTTTTTGGCGGCGGCATATTTGAGTCGGTTTTATGACGCTCAATTGCTGAATGCGGTGTTGCAGGCTTCCCGCTCCAAGCAAGTGATGGATGTGATTGAGCGATCGCTGAAAAATCGCATTGTTCAAAATAACTTTTCCATTGCTGGGGTCGGCTATTTGCGCTACGACGATCGCGATGCCATTCCGCAAGCCGCAGACTTTTTAGTCACCGAAGAAAACGTGCATACAGCCGTTGTCTTCGGCATTGTCCACGATGAAGACGAAGATCTTGAACTGGTCATCGGCTCGCTTCGCACCACTAAAATTACCCTTGATCCCGATGAGTTTTTGAAAGAAGCCTTTGGTTATGATTCTCAAGGGCGCTTTTTTGGCGGTGGGCGATCGCAGGCAGGCGGCTTTGAAATTCCCCTCGGCTTTCTCTCTGGCTTTGCCGAAAGTGCCGACTACGCAAAAATGAAGTGGACTGTGTACGACACTCAAGTGAAACAAAAATTGTTGCGGCTGATTAATCCCGATCAACACTATCGAAATGGAATGAGTTAGGGATTATTTGTAAACACGATGATTGAACTCTATTTAATTCGGCATGGGTTGGCAGGCGAATTTGGTACCTATACCAACGATGATGAACGTCCGCTCACGGAAGACGGCAAAAAAAAGACCTGCTTAGTTGCCCAACGGCTGATGGCTTTGGGTTTACAGTTCGATTTAATTCTCACTAGCCCGCTCATACGCGCCAGACAAACCGCAGATATTTTGCTAGAGACTGGCTTAAGCCCCCAACTTGAAGAAGCAAGTTATTTGGCTGCCGGAACCATTACTCCGTGGCTAGATTGGCTAGCAGATTGGACACCAGGCAATCAAGAACGCTTGGCGCTGATCGGGCATGAGCCGAGCCTTAGCACTTGGGCAGAGCTATTAGCATGGGGTGAAGTGAAAGGCGCGGTTGAACTAAAAAAAGCGGGAGTTATTGGTCTTTCCCTCCCTGAAACCGGATCTCCTATCGGTCGCAGTACTCTATTTTGGTTGACTCCGCCTCGGTTTTTATTAGGCTAACAGCAAGATAAGTTCATGGAATCTGTTGGTTACCCAGCCAGGAAGATACTAGATCAGATTGGGTTTTTACAGCAAACACTTTGGTAGCGTGATAGCTAATTTTTTCTCGTAGGCGGTAGATTTGTTTGATATTTAAGTTCAAGGCTTTGGCGATCGCTTCTTGAGATTGTCCCTGTAAATAAAGACGCAGCCACGCGATCGCGTTGGAGTCTACCTGCTTTTCTAGCAAATATGCCTCAAATCGGCATTGAACCGCATTGCGGGTTTCTTGTTGCTCTTGCAGGGCTTGGGTTTCTTGATATTCGGCAACGGCACGAGAATCGAGCAGACTCACCGAGCCTTCTGCTTCGTCGGGCGCAATCTCATGAGACACTAGCCGAATAAAATCATTGGCTGGAACTTGAGTCATGCCGCCTTTTTGGGTGCGCCGCAAATAGTTGACAAACCGATAGCAGAGCAGCGGTTGGTTGCGAATCGGGCGCAGACAATATTCTTCGACGCTGGCTAGCAATAAGGCATTTCTCAGGCGCGAGTCGCGGGTGCATTGAGCAATCCAAGTGGCTTGTTGCTGCATATAGCGATCGCCTTGCAGCAGTTCTTGGATGACTTCCTCCAGCACGTCTACCACACTACGCTGGCGATCGCGGGAGAGGGCAATCCAAGTGCGAATTTTGTTGCGAATCAGGAATAGGTTGCTGAGGCGTTGAATCAGTCCTTTATACGCTCTGACCGGTGAAACTTCAAGATATCGCTGCCGCAAAATGCGATAGCGATAGTCCATTGCTTGTTCTGCAATTTGCCGTTGAGTTGGAGTGAAATCATTTAAGCGAGCGGGGTTCTCTCCAATCAGCCAATAGGCAATACTGTCCCGATTGGTAGAGTTTTGTTCTGGCAACTCTGCCTTCAATCGCGATCGCCATGTCTCTAAAAGTTCTTCAGCGAGTGTCATTTCGTCAGCTAACATCATAACGTTGCTGTCCTTTGGTTCTAGGTTACCCTCGCTATAGAGTTTGCACTAGAAACCCTATCCAACACACTCACCCGCACGGGTAAAGTTGAGGATTGAACGATAGCAAGAACCGTAGTAACAGCGAACCATTGCTTAGTTTGAGTGAATTATCTCCTATCCAGCAGATTAGCTGATAAAAAATAACACTAAGTTGCATTGTACTAACATATTCGACTTCCTCTTAAACATTTCACACCTGCAACAACGCCGCCCGTATTACAGTGAGCAGTTTCTTTGGCTGCCATTTTGATGATCCCTCCCTCTAGTTATTCAACGCGCTCTTCAGGGTGAGAAATCTCGACTTTTGTCATCCGGTGATAATCTTGAACAGAAATGCGACCTAGGGCAACCGGGCTGTCCAGAGGCAACTCAAGCGTTTTTCCCACTGTATCGTGCTCCTGTATCTTGCGTAATTTTGGGTTCAAGTTCTGAAGAGATTAATAACCAGCAAAACTGAAGGACATGGAAAAATGACCCTATCATCTAATAGAAATAATAGAAAAAAAGGGCTACCCGTCATTGTTTGGGTACTAATCGCCATTGGAGCGCTAATGCTTATTGCTGCGATCGTCCTTCCCAGTTTTATGTGTCAAGCGCATAAAAGGAAACAGGCAGAACCTAAGGCGTATGTTGGAATGATGGTGCGGTCAGAGCAGGCGTATTTTCTTGAGCAGGGAAAATTCACCTCTTCCCTGAATGAGTTACAAGTTGGTATTCCGTCAGAATCAACTGACTATCGGTATGCCTTAACGCTGCAAGATGGTAGTCCTCAGCCAGTGATGATTACTGCCGTACCCAAGAAATCGGGACTAAAAAGCTATACCGGAGTTGTGTTTGTAAGTGAGGTTAATCAAGAAGCCAGTACTGTTGGGCAGATATGCGAAACAGAGCAGCCATCTCCCACGCCTCCGGTGATGCCTATTGCACCCCAAAATATTTCTAAACCCATTCTCTGCCCACCTGGTTCTCAGGCAATCAACAAATAGCATCGATGGCACAGCGATCGCTCCCATCAAAAAGCGATCGCCCTTAGTTGCCATTTAAGCCTGTGCTACAGGCTCTTTTGCCAAGAACTTCTCCAACTCCGTCAACGCATCCGCATCAACCTTGGTCTGCATCGGGCAAAACTTAGGACCACACATCGAGCAAAACTCCGCCGTCTTATAAATATCGGCTGGCAGCGTCTCATCGTGATATTCCTTCGCCCGTTCTGGGTCAAGGGATAGCTCAAACTGGCGGTTCCAGTCAAAGTTATAGCGAGCCGCAGACAGTTCATCGTCGCGATCGCGTGCGCCCGGACGGTGACGAGCGATATCCGCCGCATGAGCCGCAATTTTGTAAGCGATCAGCCCATTCCGCACATCTTCCGCATTCGGCAAACCCAAATGCTCTTTCGGGGTGACATAGCACAGCATCGCCGTCCCATACCAACCCGCCATCGCCGCCCCGATCGCGCTGGTAATGTGGTCATATCCCGGCGCAATATCCGTCACCAAAGGACCTAGCACATAAAATGGCGCTTCCGAGCATTCCTCCATCTGCTTCCGCACATTAAACTCAATTTGATCCATCGGCACATGTCCCGGACCTTCAACCATCACCTGGACATCGTGTTCCCAGGCTTTGCGAGTGAGTTGCCCCAAGGTTTTTAGTTCCGCCAACTGCGCTTCATCCGAAGCATCATGCTGACAGCCGGGACGCAGTGAATCACCTAAGCTAAACGACACATCGTACTTTTTAAATATCTCGATGATGTCATTAAAGCAGGTATACAGCGGGTTTTGCTTGTGGTGGTGCAGCATCCAACGCGCCAAGATTCCACCCCCACGAGAGACAATCCCCGTAACCCGGTTGCGGACTAAGGGCAAATGCTCAATCAGAATACCTGCGTGAATGGTTTGGTAGTCAACCCCTTGCTGAGCATGTTTTTCGATGATGTGCAGAAAATCATCCGCCGTTAAGGTTTCAATGTTGCCGTGAACGCTTTCCAATGCCTGATAAATGGGCACCGTACCAATCGGCACAGAAGAGGCATTGATAATCGTCGTGCGGATTTCATCCAGGTTGCCGCCGCCCGTGGACAAATCCATCACCGTATCGGCACCATATTTAATGGCGAGATGCAGTTTCGCGACTTCCTCATCCATGTTGGAAGAGTTGGGAGATGCGCCCAAGTTAGCATTCACCTTGCATTTAGACGCAATCCCGATCGCCATCGGTTCCAAATTGGGGTGATTGATGTTAGCAGGAATAATCATCCGTCCCCGCGCCACTTCTGCCCGAATCAGTTCAGCAGGAAGCTTTTCCCGCTGGGCAACGTAGTTCATTTCTTCCGTAATCACGCCCTGACGCGCATAGTGCATTTGAGACACATTGCTCTGCCCATGTCGTTTAGCGATCCATTCTGTCCGCATGATTGGTTTCCTCTAAATAACAGCTTCCCTCCGCCGGTATGATCCGGTCTCAGGTTCTCAGGGTGTATTCTCAGCCTGAAAACTCAGGCACCCCTAGCTTTAATGGCTTAAAGCATACCATTTCACTATTTAGACGAACAGCCAAGGTTCTAAAAAGTTGAATGTTTGCGCCAGATTTTGGTTTTCTAGCCTAGATTTAGTCGGTCAGACTAACCTCTTACTGAGCGACTACCAGACGATATTCTGCAATTACTTGATCGATAGTTGGGTTCGCTTTGCCTTTCGCGTTGATAAATACAACCGGGGAATCTCCCTTCATCAACTCATCCATTCGCTCCATAGCTTCAAAAATATCTTCTGTGGAATCAGAGTTCATTGAAATAGACTCGGTTCGTCGGTAGGGAATGTTGAGCTTTGCCAAACTGCTAGCCAATGTTCGCGCCCGAATTCCTTCGGGACGATCGCATTCAGGACCGACAATCAATACTTCATTCGCGATCGCGCCATCTGGCATTGCTGCTTTCACAAAACCTGTTTGATTTGTCGGTTGGATAGCCGTTGTGCGGCTATTGGATTTGACATACACGACTGCGCCGATGATGGTAGCTTGCGCCGCGATCGCCAGCCCAATTAGTACCGAAATCTGAGTTGATCCTTTCATAATCGTTCTAATAAAAACAACGTGGTTCTATGCTACTCAGCGCCAAGATGCAACAGTGCGATCGTAGTCACAGTCCTGTCTTCAACCGGAATCACGCAGTATCCTGAATCATTGCAATATCTTCATCTACATCAGGCACTCAACAGATGTGCAGAACGGCTGGTTTGAATTTTATAAACGCTGGGAACACTGATCTAAACAGCTTCTGCAAGAACTATGACTGTTCCACACGGCAATTAGGGGTGAACCAGATGGCAAACGAGGGGCACCTTGCAATGGTGAAGCAAGGAGTGGAAGCGTGGAACGAATGGTCACACGATAATCCAAAAATCACTCCCAATCTTGAGGGAGCCAATCTCAAAGAAACAAATTTGAGAGAGATCAACCTCTACAAAGCCGATCTGCGCGAGGTTAGCTTTAGTCAAGGCGATCTCAGTATGGCAAATCTAGAGGGAGCTAATCTGGGAATTGCGGTATTGGAAAGAGCAACCCTTTATACAGCCGTTTTATACAAAGCCAACCTACGGGAAGCCAACCTCTACAAAGCGGATCTTAGAGAAGCCGACCTTAGTCAAGTGGATCTCAGCATGGCAAATCTGCGGGAGGCAAATCTATGTACAGCATTACTCGAAGGGGCAACTTTATACACCGCAATTTTACACAAAGCAAATTTGTGGGAAGCCAGTCTCTACAAAGCTGATCTGCGGGAGGCAGACTTTAGCATGGCAAATTTGCGAGAGGCGAACCTTAGTTTGACCAACCTCAGCATGGCGAATTTGTGCATGGCAAATCTGGTAGGAGCGACTCTTTATGCGGCGAATTTGCGCGGAGCCAGTTTGAACTCAGCAAACCTGTGTATGGCAAACCTGATGGGGGCAAGCCTGCATCGAACAACTTTAGTCAATGCCACCTTGATTGGAGCCAATTTTTACAAAGCCAGTTTAGTAGAGGCGAATTTACGGGAGGCGGATCTGCGCGAAGCCACGTTAAGTTTGGCAGATTTAACGGATGCAAATTTGCAATCGGCAAGTCTCAGTCGGGCAAATCTACGAGATGTGAATTTACAGGGCGCTAATTTAAGTTTAGCCAATCTGTCAGAGGCAAATTTACACCGCGCTAATTTGCGGGGCGCGAAGCTAGATAACGTGAATTTGACTGGAGCCTGCTTAAAAGAAGCGATTTTGCCTGATGGAACGGTGAATGATTGATGAATGGTGAGGGACAGGGGGCAGAAAAAACAACCCTGAAACCCGAAACCCGAAACCCGAAACTAAGATTAAGATTCCAACATTTGGAGGTAATAGAGACTGGCGTAGAGTCCGTTTTGGGCGAGGAGTTCTTCGTGGCTGCCCGATTCAACCAGTTGCCCGCGTTTAAGGACGAGAATGCGATCGCACTTGCGAATGGTACTTAATCGGTGAGCAATGATAATTGCTGTTCGCCCTGTAAGTAATCGATCTAACGCTTCTTGAACTAACGCTTCTGTGCCCACATCTAAGCTTGCAGTCGCCTCGTCTAGCACCAAAATTTTAGGATCACGGATGGCAGCGCGAGCAAATGCCAGCAGTTGCTTTTGTCCCGCAGAAAGGTTGGTGCCTCGTTCGCGCAGCGGCGTATCGTAGCCCTGGGGGAGTTGTTCGATCAGGCGATCGACGTTCGTGTTTTGAGCCGCTGCCTGAATCGCTTCAAAAGAGTAGGTTTCACCGAGAGTAATGTTGCTTTTCACATCTCCAGCAAAGATGAACCCATCCTGCAAAATTACGCCCATGTGACGACGCAACTCGGTTTGAGGCAAGTCGCGCACATCAATGCCATCGATCAAAATCTTGCCTTCGTTTGCTTCGTAAAGGCGAGTGAGTAGGCGAATAATGGAACTTTTCCCGGCACCCGTGGGACCAACTAACGCCACTTTTTCACCTGGATGAATCGTGAAACTGAGGTCTTTCAAAACAGGATCTTCTGGTTTGTAGCCAAACCACACCTGATCAAACTGAATTTTACCCGTTTCGGTATCGGGGTGGGCATACAACGTTTTGGGATTGGCAATATCGCGAATTTCGATCGGTTCGCTCATGATATCGTTGACCCGTTCGATCGCCGTTAGCCCTGCTTGAATCGCCGTGAATTTTTCAGCAAACTGACGCAGCGGATCAAACAAGCGCTGAGCGTACAAAATAAATGCCGATAGAGTGCCCAACCTCAACTGGTCATCCATAATCAGCAAACTGCCAACCCACAACACCCCGGCGATCGCCACCAGCGAAATCCACTCCAGCGTTGCCGAAATCGCCGAATCATGAAAAATTGTTTTGTCAACTTCTTTGATGTAGCGCTGGTTTATTTGACTAAAAAGTTGGGAGTTGAATTCTTCGCGGCGAAATAGCTGCACTACTCCAATGCCCACAATATTTTCTTGCAGCATAGAATTGAGCGCAGAGATTTCTTCACGGGCGCGGTAGTTGGCTTTGCGAAACTGCTGCTGAAAATAAATAATCAGCGCCGTCACTGGAATCAGCATGATCACTAACAGCAACGCTAACTGCCACTGCAACAAAAACATCAGGACGGCAATCACCAGGATGGAGAATAAATCGCCAATAATCCCGATCGCCCCGGTCGAAAACACATCCCCCAACGACTCCACATCGCTGGTTAATCGGGTAATCAGCCGACCTACAGGAGTTCGGTCAAAAAAGCGCATTGCCAGCGAGGTGACATGAAAAAATAAATCAGTCCGAATATTTGCCGTAATGTTTTGCCCAACCTTTTGCACCAAATAGCCCTGCCACGCATCCAAAATTGCGCGCGCCACCAACGTCACGAATAGCAACCCTGACAAAATATTGATGCCCGTCGTCAGCGGCACCGTTTGCAAAAACTTTAGCCAGGTAGGCTCCTGGCGCACCAAGGAAATGGCATCGCCTACTAAAATCGGCTGAATCGCTCCGGCAATGGATGCAGGCACGATCAAGAGCAGTGAAAACAGGAGTGTGCGACTATTTTGTAAGCCATAAGGAACTAGACTTTTTAAAAGTCGCCAATCCGTTTCCCGTTTTGCGCGATAGGTAGAATCCCTAGGTTGAGTTGGAGCAGTCATTGGGCAAATCCGCAGGATACTAGAGAGAAATTTCTTTCTCACTGTAACCCTTTGGAGAAGTTAGAAGCGGTAAATGCTTTGTTCTACTTCTCCCAACATTGGCAGGTCACTACTTCATGGCTAGACATGACTGACTGCAAATGCTGCCGAACAAGAGTCAGCAAGGCTTGGGGTTCCGGTGGCTTTGTTAAAAAATCCGACGCGCCTGCTAATTTGGCAAGGGTGCGATCGATAAAACCGCTCTGGCTAGTTAAAACAATAATCGGCGTATTTTGAAAAATCGGCGTTTTTCGGAGGAATGCACAAAGATCGTAGCCATTGGCGTTGGGCATGACCAAATCTAAAAAGATTAAATCAGGTTTAGTTTTACTTAAAATGCCAATACCCGATAAAGGCTCCTGGATTTTTAAGACTCGATAGCCAGCCGGTTCCAAAATATTGGCAAGAAATTGCCCAACGGTTGGGCTGTCATCCACACAGGCAATTAACGGGCGAACCGTCTGACTCGTTGGCATCTTGGCGCGCAATTGGGTGAACGGGTGAGGTAAGTCGGCGACTTCTTCGAGGGCGATCGCGCCTCGCTGCACCCACGGCAACAAAAATCGGGTAATGGTGGTCACCGGTCGTCGTGCATAGCAGGCAATATCCCACAGGGTATAGCGCCCGGTCAAAAATGGACGCAGATTAACAGGCAATGTTGCGGCATTTGGCAACTCTGAGGAAACCGTTTTCAGGACTGGTGATTGATAAGGATTCACCGGCTCCAACTCTAATGCTTTCCAACTCTTCCAAAGCTGGCGCGATCGCTGAAGCACTTCCTCCACATCCGCTGAAGACAGCAGCAATCCCAACGCCGCATTATCATTTAGCGAAAATCGCTGCACCGCCGACCACTCAACCGCCAACGCTGGATTGCTCACCCACGCAAACAGCACCTCCTCCAAGCTCATTTTGATCACCCCTTGAGCCTGCTGCACACTCAACTGATTCTGAGCAACACCCTGACTCAAGTATTGATGTTCCCAAGGTTCATCGATTGGCATCTGGTCTACTACATAATCCGGCGATTGCTGCTTCATTGCTCGCCGCCATCGCCGCACCCGGTGGCGGTTGCCAGTCGCATAAACCAATCGACCATGAAAAAAACAAAGCCTCCAGCCGTGTTTATCATTACCAAGCTGCAACTCCCCTGTGGCTCGCTGCTGGCTAATGGAAGCGAGAGTACGAGCAGTATTGACGTAGGCAATTGAAAGAGATGACATTGCTAGAGACACCTGATGATTGAATAATCAAATAATTGATAACACTGCCGCAAGTCAATCTTGCTGATCTATTGATCGATGTATTTATCCAACCACACCGAATTTCGGCATCTAGCATGACTGAGTAGGACACATTTTTCTCACATCCTGTGTCCAGAGTTCCCAAGTTTTTTAAAGAACTTGCTATTTATCTTTGGCTTACGCATAGTTATTCCCAACGCTTTTCCATAATTAAATAGCTCTGACAAATTCAGCAATTTCGCCGCAACGAAGGGCACACTAGAAGATAGATTTACTTTCTTTTAGTGAGCGGAGATGGCATGAGAGATCGGATTGAGCGATTAACCGAAAACCTGGGTCAAGCGATTGTTGGCAAGTCTGATGCCATTCGATTGGTGCTAGTGGCGCTACTCTCTGGTGGTCATACGCTGCTAGAAGACGTTCCTGGAGTGGGCAAAACGTTATTGGCAAAATCCCTTGCGCGATCGATCGATGGCAAGTTTCAGCGGATTCAATGTACGCCTGACTTGCTACCCACTGACATTACCGGAACCAACATTTGGAATCCTCGAACGGGCGAGTTTGAATTTTTGCCGGGTCCAGTATTTGCCAATGTGGTGCTTGCCGATGAAATTAACCGAGCCACGCCTCGCACCCAGTCGGCGCTGTTGGAAGTGATGGAAGAGCAACAGGTGACGGTAGATGGCAACTCGCGGTTGGTTCCCGCCCCGTTTTTTGTGATTGCCACCCAAAACCCGGTGGAATATCAGGGCACCTTTCCATTACCCGAAGCGCAAATGGATCGCTTTGCCCTGTCGTTGTCGTTGGGCTATCCCTCCGAGGCAGAAGAATTGCAAATGCTAGAGCGGCTTCAGCTAGGAACCATCTCAAAAGAGTTACAGCCCTGCATTTCACTGGATGAGGTGAAGGAGCTACAGCGATTGAGTGCCCAAGTGAAGGTAGAAGCCTCTTTACAGCAATACATTTTGAACTTGGTACGGGCAACTCGTGAAGATGAGGAGATTACTCTAGGAGTGAGTCCTAGAGGCACAATCACCCTTCAGCGAGCGGCTCAGGCATTGGCTTTTTTGAGCGATCGCGACTATGCCATTCCCGATGATGTCAAATATCTCGCACCCCACGTACTCACGCATCGGATGATTCCCGCAGGTGGACGCAGAGCTAAGGCGATCGTCGATCGCCTGTTGAACTCGGTGGCAATTCCTTAACAGGGGCTTTTTTTTGAGTTTTGAGTTTTGAGTTTTGAGTTTTGAGTTTTGAGTTTTGAGTTTTGAGTTTTGAGTTCACCTTTTCCCCCCTCCCCTCCTTCACCCTATGTTATTGCAATAACAACGGCGGCACTTTCTACGGCAAGTCGGTTGACGGCGCTGAGGGCATAGGTTCCGGGTGGGGCGATCGCTTCTTTCACACTGGCTGGCAAGATTTGTTTGAGTATCCACTGGTCGCCCGTTTTTTGATAGAGCGTCCACGATCGCACATCCAAGCTTCCAGGATTCCAGGTGAGTTTGCCAGCAGTGGTTTTGAGTCCGGTGGGTAAAGTTGGGGTTGATGCAGTCAGCCAAGGAATAGTGGGGGCAAGGGCGGGAGTGCGGTAGGTTATGGTG
>CASBQE010000291.1 GCA_949127665.1 Synechococcales cyanobacterium PMM_0083 | reverse complement strand
CCTTCAAGTTCCTGTTCTCCAGTGAGATCAAAGTAATTCCAAAGCTGCTCAACAACAATCGCCGCTTCGTTACTGAGGGCTTGAACTCTGGTGCCCGTTGCTTCATAAATTGCTGGTAGGTCATCCAATGCCTGATCCAGATCGCCCTCATACTCGTAGAGATACTCATCCTGACCAGGTAGGGAAAAGTAAACGGTTCCCTCAGTTGTTTCTGACATTTCGTGTTGAAGCAGCATGGTGTACTGCTCCTGCTCTACCCGAACGAATTCATTAGTCTCTTCTTGCATATTTTTTGTCCTAGTAAATTTTAAGCATTGTTCCTATGTCATCGAGCGGCAATCAAGAAGTAATCTGTTAGCTTTTCTTGCGTGTAGATTTCTTCTGATTACTGAGTAGGCTTTCCTGATAGAACTCGATCGCTCTCATGTGAGCAACCGGATCATGACGGTTATGAAACCAGTCTTGAATCAACTCCAGGTTATAACTCTAGTTTGGACTAATTGGCTTCCAGCGTTGTGCAACAGGATGAGATGAAAAACTTGCTCAACCGCTCATAGCAGTTGAACCCAATGGAGCAGACATCACCATCCTCAAACCTAAGCTGCCGTTGAGTCAGAACCTGTAGGGGATGGCTCGGTTTATTTGCGTTTAGAGACTCTTTTTTTTACCGTCGGATAGCGAGGACGCACGGACGGGTGGTATCCCTGTGCCCGTCCCGGAGATTTACCGCGCTGTTTGGGAGCCGGAGCCGGAGTCCCAATCGCGGCAAGAATGCTGGCGAACGCTTGGGCAACGCGACCTGGCGAGAGAGAGTCTTGAGGAGACTGCCAGGGTAAGGGGTGGTCGGTGCAGTCCTGCCGTGCCAACCACAACTGCCAACTGAGCAAAGGCATCAGGTCACTCCAGCGTTCGGTTGCCTGCACCGAACACACCTGTGGATGTGTCCAATATAAGCGTTGCTTGGCAAAGCGATACCAATGCTCCAAGGCAAAGCGGCGTAAGTAGGTTAACCAGAGGGTCTCTAACAGCGGCATCGTCTCTCCTAGCCATGCCAACCACAGGGGCTGAAAGCGACGCTTGCCTGCTTTGCTCTCCAGCACCTCCACCCGCAGGATCTCCATCGGGCGCTTAGGGGACTTTTGGAAATGGGACTCACTCCAGCGCATGACCCGCACTCGCCCCAGTTTCGCATCCTCGACCTCAATCGTTTCGGTGGGCAGACTCCAAGTCTGTGGGTGATTGAGTTTCATCTTGTGCCCATGCTTGGCGGGTGCCCCTCGTCCCCCATAGGCGGGTGGTACTCCATAGACACAGCGGCTGGAAGCTAGGCGCAGCACTAGGTCTGCCTCAATCTCTGCGGTCTGGTTGACAAAACTGGCATTGCCATAGCCTCGGTCATAGACTGCCAACGGGCGCACCTTGAGTTGGCGGCTCACGTGTTTGAGTTGGAATGCGGCTCGACTGACAGGGGTCTCAAAGCTGGTAATCCTTTCATGACATAATAGACCTCTTCAAAAATGAGAAAAATCAGCAGGTGAATCTGTTTCCAGCCTCCGGTGGGTGGATTTTAGACATACTGAACCCGTAATCGTACTAATCCACAGACCCAGCCAATTACCAATTCATACATCCCAGAGCGCATCCGAAACTCTTCTGTTGCCTCAGATACAGCAACGTCACCAAGAGCTGACAGAGTACTTCTGCATCCTTCTGCCGCCCTCCCCCGGACTGCCGTCTCCGTTCTGGGGCATTGGCGCGTTCGAGGTGGATCGCCTGATCCAATGGATTAATCCGTTGCCATACCTCCCATAGTGCTGCTGCACCTAGACCAATCATGCGTCTACCCTTTTAGGACGGGCATGAATCAGATGCAAAATTCGATTGAAGAAGTTCTGATTTATGATTTGTACTAGTAGTCGCGGGTGTAAGTTTAGCTACCTATTAGCGAGACTGTTCTGCGAGGCTTGCAGCTTGCAGAACAGTCGGCGTATTTCCGCCCTCTTGTACTAGTGACCTCGGCTTTCTCAGTCTCCCATTTTACTATTCTTGAAGAAGTCTATTAAAAGGATTTGCATAAACATAAAACGCTCGTGCCAAAGTCTCAACTCTCCGCAGTCTGCTCTAAGTGGGTTGAGCGGAGCCGAAACCCACTTAGAGCCAGTAAACAATTCAGCCGATTGACTAACTTTGCATCAGCCAAGCATTTAATCCGGCTGGTGCTTGGATTTGAGCCAAGATTGCCCGGAGCTTATCGTCTTCTAGCACCTCGGTTTCCAGCAAAACTTGAGTTGCAGACTCCAACAAGTCCCGATTGAGTTGCAGAATTGCCACCGCCATGTCGTGGGCTTTGTCGATGCTCTGCTTGACTTGGCGATCGATTTCCACTGCAACTTCTGAACTAATCGCTCGGCGATCGCTACTGCCATCTAGGAACTGTGCGGAGTTCTTGGCAAACGCGACAGGTCCGAGAGTCGCACTCATCCCGTACTGGGTAATCGCCTTTTCAGCTAGATCCGTGGCTTTTTGAATATCATCACTCGCTCCGGTGGAAACTTTGCCGAAGATAATTTCTTCCGCCGATCGCCCGCCCAACAAAGTCGCAAGTTGTCCCCGCAATTCGTCTTCGAGCAGCAAGAAGCGATCAACTTCTGGCATTTGCAGCGTATAGCCCAGCGCTCCCATGCCACGCGGCACAATCGAGATTTTGGAAACCTGACTACTACCGGGCATCAAGGCACCCACCAACGCATGACCCACTTCGTGATATGCCACGGTTTGCCGCTCTAAAGTTGTGAGTACACGCGATCGCTTTTCCAATCCGGCAATCACCCGCTCGATCGCTTCTTTAAAGTCTGCCATCAGTACCGCTTGACGATTGTGTCGAGCTGTCATCAGCGCCGCCTCATTCACCAGGTTGGCGAGATCTGCACCCGTAAAACCAGCGGTCTGAGTGGCGATCGCGTCTAGATCCACATCCTCACCGATGCTGACTGGCTGAGCATGAACCTGCAAAATTTGGACTCTGCCGCTTTTATCGGGGCGATCCACTAAAACTTGGCGATCGAAGCGACCCGGACGACGCAGCGCTGGATCAAGGATTTCGGGGCGATTAGTAGCAGCCACCACAATCACGCCATCATTGCCATCAAACCCATCCATTTCCGTCAGCAGTTGGTTCAGGGTTTGCTCACGCTCGTCATTGCCACCGTTGGGATTGCCGCCGCTCCGAGTCTTGCCGATCGCATCTAGCTCATCAATAAAGATAATGCAAGGCGCTTGGCGTTTCGCCCGATTAAACAAATCGCGCACCCGTGATGCACCCACACCTACAAACATTTCTACGAATTCTGAGCCAGACATACTCAAAAACGGCACCCCCGCCTCACCCGCAACGGCTTTGGCTAAAAGAGTCTTCCCTGTTCCCGGCGGTCCGACTAGAAGCACACCTTTGGGAATCTTCGCCCCAATTTTGCGATATTTCTCGCCATTCGAGAGGAAGTCAACCACTTCTTG
Organism: Synechococcales cyanobacterium PMM_0083; assembly: GCA_949127665.1. GTDB lineage: Bacteria > Cyanobacteriota > Cyanobacteriia > Leptolyngbyales > Leptolyngbyaceae > ULC077BIN1. Next base: position 6,406 of record CASBQE010000291.1, on the reverse strand, counting down.
CAGTTCTTGCTTTGCCTCATCCACCCCTGCCACATCCGCAAAGCGAACGCCCGTTTTGCCTTGGCTGTAGCTGCGGGGATTGCTTTTGCCCATGCCCATTCCTACCCCAATCCCACCGCCAGCATTGCTAAACTTCAACAGCCACGCAAAAGCACCGGCGATCGCCCCAGCCGAAAGAACCAAGCCCATGATATTTGCGGCAGTGGCGGAACCATTGGGAAGAATGCTGAACTCTACACCGTGACTCTGCAATAGATTGGTCAAATCATCGGTTTGTTCAAGGGGTTGAGTGTAATACTGTTGACCGCCAAACTCTGGCTTAAGCGTGTAGTCGATGCGATCGGGCTTAATCGTTACCTGTTGAACTTGGGCAGATTTGACTTGCTCCACAAAAGTGCTGTAAGCCGACTGCAAGCTGGTTTCCGTCTTCATCGAAGGTCTCCGGGCGAAAGGGGAACATTAAGAAGCCGGACAAATTTCCTTTGATATCGGACTTCTTACTCTGCTTATTCTGTTGCAGTTTCTAAAAGGGCGATAGATGGAAACTACTACTGGGTTCATAGGGTCTTCCGAATGCTCTACGCCAATGATGACGGTTGTTTCACCTATTTGATTGGGTTTGCCGTACTCGTCATGGCGATCGGCTTAATATCCCGTAACAGGCTCGTTTTTACGCTCAAAACAATCCATACTAAGGAAATTCAATTAAAAACCTGATGTGCGACTAAAGTCAGCCCACCCTGCGGGAAGCAAGCTACATCCCCCAGCCCCTTCTCCCAAGTCGGGAGAAGGAGAGCAAGAATAGGTCAAAGTCCCTCTCCCGCTCTGGGAGAGGGATTTAGGGTGAGGGAGATTGAGAAAGTCGCACATCGCGTGTTAAAACGTAATTTAAATCTGTAGTAATTAAAATAGAAGGAATAGAGTAGGTAAAGTGCCATTATTGTGCCGTAACTGTTAACACCGAATGCTTGATTTCAACAGCTTGCTTCACTTTTCTCACACCTACTGCGTTGCCATTTGCGCGGCATTAGTTCCGTTGAATTTATTAGCTACCCTGTCGACGCTGATTTTGACTGGATTACAGCGTCCCATGACTGAAGTGGGTAAGGTTTCAGGGGTTGCGATCGCCTTCGCTGGATTGATGGTACTTCATGTTCTAACCTGGTTTGCAATTGGGGTTGTGATGGTGCCAACCTACGTGTTGCTCACATTGGGAATCGTTTGCTTCGCGGTAAATGCTTGGGCAATTTTGCATTCATCTAGCCTACAGCGCTTGTTAAATCGGTTGACTGAAGTTGCCAAACAGTCTTTTCCAGTGCTGGGTTAGGAGATTTTTGCATGAACGAATTTCCTGAAAGCCCTCAGCAGGGCAACTCTTCATCAGCGCCTAATTCGCCGATCAATCCATCTGAGGGAATGAATGTAACGTGGGATGATGTCGAAAAAGAATTGGCAACACCTGCCACATCAGCAATAGACGAATCAGCATTTTCAGAGCATTCAGCTCCAGAAAATTCATCTGCGCGATTCCCGCAGGGAGTCCGGGGGAAAGCTTCGCTAACGTTTCACGAATCGCTTCCTTCCTCTAGTCCATTAATGCTAGTTGAAACCGCATTTTTAGCCAGTGCTGCCAGCTTGATCTGGCTTGTGAATTTTTACTTTCCCATGGGACCGATCCTGCGGCTGTTTTTCTCGGTGCCGATCGCGCTGCTTTACCTCCGCTGGGGCAATCGTGCCGCTTGGATGGGAACGTTGGTTTCGGGGCTGTTGCTTAGCGTCTTGATGGGACCACCCCGTAGCTTACTTTACGTCATGCCTTTTGGCTTAATGGGCGTTCTGCTTGGGCTATTGTGGCGACGAAAAGCAAGTTGGGCAATCTCCATTAGCATGGGCGCACTGTTGGGCGCGATCGGATTTTTCTTCCGCATTTGGCTCATTTCAATTCTGCTTGGAGATGATCTATGGCAATACACCACCATTCAAATTACTGATTTGATTGACTGGATTTGCGTTCGCCTCAATCTTGCGTTTCAACCCAGTTTGCCTTTAGTGCAGGCACTCATGTTGGTGATGATATTTATTAACAACCTGGTTTATTTATTTGTCGTTCATTTAGTCTGCTGGTTTCTGTTCGATCGCCTCCACAATCCCATTCCTCGACCGCCAAAATGGGTGCAAGTAATGATGGAGTACGAAGAGAAGTAAAGAGGAATAGACGAATAGCGAATGACGAATGGCGAATGACGAATGACGAATGGCAAATGGCGAATAGCAAATGACGAATATCCGACCAGTGAACGTCAATGACCTCGCTGCAATTCGAGTGTATACCCAAGTGTCTCAGGGACAGGCTTGGCTGGAACGATATCGAGGAAAGCGTCCGGTTGTGGCGTGTGTGTTGGGCTTCACAGAAACGGGGTTGATTTCGGGGATCTCGGCGGCAGGAGCAACCCCGGATGATCGCCGCTATACCGCGATCGCCGACGCAGAGTTTTTAATCGATGGAGTGCAATCTCAACCTAGCTATCCACTGCCGCCGCTGCATCAGGGCGCTTCGCCAGTATTGATTTCCCGTGCAGTCGTTGAAGGTCAGCAGTTGCCCGTTTATCTATTTAATGCTGGATTGCCTCAGCCTCCTGCGGTGCCTGCGATCGATTTGCAGGGCGCTCCGGCTTGTTGCCTCAGTACGGGACGAGCAATGGAACAGGCAACGGTCAAGCATTTATTTGCCCAAGGATTGCTGTGGGGTGAAAAGTTGGCGATCGCAGCAGTAAACAGCTATGTAATTTTGGCAGAATGCGTCGTCGGGGGAACCACTACCGCGCTAGCAGTGTTGACAGGCTTGGGGATCGCCGCTGCGGGTAAGGTCAACAGTAGCCATCCAACCTGTAATCACAGGCAAAAATGGGAGTTAGTTAAAGCTGGGCTTACAGGCGTTGATCTGCGATCTCCTTGGTCGCTTTTGGCGGCGGTAGGCGATCCGATGCAGGTGGTAGTCGCAGGCATGGCGATCGCGGCAAGTCGCACGAGGGGCGTGTTGCTGGCAGGCGGCACCCAAATGCTGGCAGTGTATGCCTTGGCACGGGCGATCGCTCAAGAGTCAGCCCTTTTCTGGCAGCCCCAAAATATTGTGGTGGGCACTACGCGCTGGGTTGCCGATGATCCTACGGCAGATACGGTGGGCTTGGCGCAATTAGTGGCGGAGGTGCCGCTGATGGCGACGCAGTTGAGCTTTGCCAATTCTCGATTTGCCCAACTACGCGCCTATGAGCAAGGCTATGTGAAAGAGGGCGTGGGCGCGGGAGGATGCGCGATCGCGGCACACTTGTATCAAGCCTGGACAAACTCAGATTTGCTCTATGCGGTTGAACTAATTGCTGCTAAACATCAACAAAAAAACGAGGGGACTCAACGTGAATATCCTGTCGCTTAAATAGAAATATGAAACTTTATGGGCGAAAGCTGCGATCGCCCCAGACAAAACGTTGATCCTAGAGATTTACAGCCGAAAAGACGTTTATTTCAAGATCTAACCCAATTTCATTGCAAAAAATCGCTCACAAAAAATTGTCAGAAAGAAAATTGTGGGAGATCCTTAATGCATTCGTTCAGCGATCAATTGATCCTCTAAGGCAGCCATGCGGCTATATGCCGCCGTGAGTTGAGCAGTTAACCGTTGAATCTGGATTTCGGGAGAAACCTGACTCTCAGAAATTTGAAAAGAAGCTTCCAAACTGTCATTGTCAACCAGCACATCTTTGTGTTCCATCGTCGATTCAAAATAACTTTGAATTCGATAAGTGCGTTGCCCCAAAGACGTTTCAGAGCGAGGAAAATTTGCCTGATCCGGCTTTTGATGTTGCGACACCACTGTGCCAACGCGATCGCTCAACTGTTCAATCAGTTGATACAATCCATCCACTTTATTATTCAAAACGCTTATCTGCTTTTGCAGGGTATCCATGTCTGCCCCAAATTACCCAAATAGTTCTTGCTGCATTTTAGGCAATCATATTGATTTATCGTTGGTTATTCCTGAATCATTTAACCTTTAACAGACAATTGAATAATTGAATATTCAAAATATAAACGGTTAATGCTGATGGATGCATTTTCGATTCGAGAAACGATGGTGTCAGAATAGTAAAAACGAGATCTGTGCAGGTTTAAAAGTAAACAGGGCGAGAATGACGAAAGAACAGTTCACAATAAATCGGCGATCGCTGCTAGTTGGGGCAGCAGTTAGCAGCCTCAGCGTAATTTTAGAGGGCTGTGCAGCGGGGCAATCGTCTTCATTACAAATTCGCGCATTGCAAGGGTCAATTCCACCGCAAATGCTGAACGAATTCCGCAAACAGGCGGCAAGCGTGAAACTGGAGTATGCCGCAGACCGTCAATTAGAGGAGCTTTTTACCCTGCTGCAAACCTGGAAGCGATCGCAATCTCCAAATGACTCTAAAAAATCGACTGGATTCGCATTGCCCAGTTGGGTTCCCTTCTTCGGTCAATCTGCCACTGCCAATCCGGTTGATTTAGTCACCTTGGGCGATCACTGGCTATCAGGGGCAATTTCTCAGGGGCTTCTATCTCCTTTAGAGTCTGCCACAGTGCAAGGCGGGTCAGCCCTATTAAAAAATCCTCAGTGGAAAGCGCTGGTCACTCGGAATGGGGAGGGAAAGCCCGATGCAAAAGGCAAGGTGTGGGCAGTGCCTTATCGGGTGGGCACCACGGTGATCGCCTATCGGCAAGATATTTTTAAGCAACAGGGCTTGCAACCGCCGACAGATTGGGCAGACCTATGGCGACCAGAGTTGAAAGGACGGATTTCTTTATTAGATCAGCCGCGAGAGGTGATTGGGCTAACCCTGAAAAAGCTGGGTAAGTCTTACAACACTGAAGATCTAGCCACAGTGCCAACTCTAGCAGCGGAACTGCGATCGCTGCATCAGCAGGCAAAGCTGTATAGCTCTACCCACTATCTCCAGCCGCTGTTGCTGGAAGATACCTGGGTGGCAGTGGGTTGGTCGGAAGATGTGCTGCAAAGTGGGCAGCGATCGCCCAACGTGGTTGCCGTCGTCCCCAGTTCTGGAACCGCACTGTGGGCAGATCTGTGGGTGCGTCCGGCTGCAAATCCAACGATCCCAACTGCTGTGGCGAAGTGGCTAGCGTTTTGCCTACAACCCGCGATCGCTCAGCAAATCTCTTTGCTCACTTGGGGCGCATCCCCGCTTTTATTTGGTAAACCTCTCGCTGACTTGCCAACTGAACTGCACCGTGCCCCAGCCTTATTCCCTGACCCTAAAGTGGTGGAAACCAGCGAATTTTTGCAGCCCTTATCTAAAGCAACAACAGCGCAATATGAGCAGGCATGGAAGACCATGCGTCAGTTGTAGTACACCCGATATCACTACGAGTAAACCGATTGAGAGGTTTAGAATATGTCAACTCAAGTTCCTGATATTGATGCTCAAGTGAATCTTGATCAACTCTGCGATCGCGTCGTTGAAACGGGTGAAGCAGTGATAATTACTCGCTCCGATGGCAAAAACGTTGCACTGGTTTCTGAAGCTGAGTTATCAAGCTTGTTAGAAACATTGTATTTGTTGCGATCGCCTGCTAATGCAACTCGTTTAACTACAGCATTAGAACGCTCAAAAGCGGGAACGATTCAACCACAGGCGATCGATGAACTATACAAAAGATTTGGGCTTGAGGAGAACACTATTGACAATGACTTAGCGTCTGCTAGCTAAATCGATAACCTGACACAATCTTGCCGTCTGTTGCAAATTCAGGCGATCGCTCTACCAAAATCAATATAGCTTCAACACTCCAAGATTAGGGTTCTCGTTAAATTGTGTGATGTCTTCGTTGTGCGATCGCACAATCTCTTCAATTTGATTGGTTGAGCAATTACCTCGTCGAATCCAAATGACTTTTGGTGGAAATCCTCGTAGAAGACTCAATTCACTAAAATCTGAATCTCTGCTTACTACGGTGAAATCATGTTGATTGGCATATGCCCACAAAGCGCTATCGTCTGCCTGATCCAAGCCGATGAAAAAAACGTGTTGAGAAGCAGGATATAGATCCGCAAGACGATTGACCAATCGAGGCGATAAATTCTGGTCAAATAACAGTTTCATGCTTGAATTGTTAGCGTTTGTCGTTCACGGTCAGCCGCATAACTTAAGCAAGCCAAAATATCTTCCTGAGTTAGATACGGAAAGTCATCCAGAATTTCTTCATAGGTCATGCCTGAAGCCAAGTAAGACAGCACATCGTAGACCGTGATTCGCATTCCACGGATACAGGGTTTTCCCCCTCGCTTTCCCGGTTCGATCGTGATGATATCTTGATACCGCATGGTTACTTTCCAGGCTGAAACATACTCATCCTAGCTTGT
>CASBQE010000290.1 GCA_949127665.1 Synechococcales cyanobacterium PMM_0083 | reverse complement strand
GCAGTCCTGAGCCTTTGTTCCAGGAGGATAACATAATCGACCGTCCAAAACTCAGCCTCAGTCATGCTTCCACATACTTCTGCCTAACGGATCGCCCAAACTGTCAGAGGGATTTAGAGTGAGGTGATTATTCTTCCATTTGCCAGGGATCTTTGGTGTATTCATTGTCCAGCACCTTTTTAGGACGCATAATCAACACGATTCGCCCTAAGATTGCCGCTTCTGGCGTTTCGGTAAACCAGCGAATCTGGAGTTGATCGGCTTCTTCGATTAAAAAGTAGCTGCTGGCATCCCAAGTGCGCTGGGCGCGATCAACGATGATCAACACTTCCTCCGCTCTGCCAGGAAGGTTAGTGGGCAGGCGATCGCTGATTTCCAAAACGGCAACGGGGTCTTCTGCCAGCCGAATCACCTGCCAACCGGGCACCGCCACCCAAGCCCCGGTGCCAGTGAACTGCACCATGCCAAAGGAGTCTTCTTCTTCCACTATGGGCACCGCTTGCAGGTCAGTTTTGGTTAGGGGAAACTTGCCCACAACCGGAATAATCCGGGGCAAAAATTCATCTTCTTCCAATCGATAAAGCGGCAGTAACGGCTCTGGCTTGGATGACACCACGGCAAAATCGGTGAGCAGTTTTTCGATTTGCTTGCGGGCGGATTCGCTATGGGCAAAGCGCAACCCTTTCGCAATCAAGCGCGATCGCTCTTGTAAATCAGCTTTTTGGCGCGCCTGCTTCCAAGATTGATACGCCACCACATCACCCGGATGCGGACTAAATCCTTCAGGAATCGACCCTAAGCGCGAAAAATCTTTGACAGCCTTAACCACATCCTTTGCTTCATCAATATCCAAGCCCTGTTCCTGCACTAAATCCGCAGTCGCGGCTCGTTCAGCCTGGGTTAAAATCCGCAATTCATACAAAATGTCGCTGCCTTTGAGATCGAACAGCGATCGCGTCGCTTCAGATACGCCCACCGCCATAATCGTGGCATGAACCTGAGCGCCCACAATCACCTGATTTTGTTGAATCGGTTCAAATCCAGTCTCTTCAAAAATGGTTTGAGCGTCATAACCCGCTTTTTGCAACGCTTGGCAGGCTTGCCCCCATGACACCCAGCTTCCCTGCTTGCGACGAAGATTGAGAAATAGTTCTGAGGCGTTGATCTCAGATTTATCGGGAGTGGATGCATCATCGCGGGAGTTTTCAGTCATCGGTTAAGGTTGGTGAAGAGTTTGAATTTAACAAGTTGACGGTTCTTCCTGTCTCAAGGCATTATAATTGATGCACAAGGGGCTATAGCACAGTTGGTAGCGCGTCTCAATGGCATTGAGAAGGTCAGCGGTTCGAATCCGCTTAGCTCCATAGAAAGTACAATTCACAATAATATACAGGTTTTGATTTAAGAGATCTTTTAGGCAGCACGGCTGGAAGATGGGTAATGAGTGATTGAAAATGCCCGCCGCCCTGCCGAGTCGATTATGAACGAGGGTAAAGCGCAATGTTATTACTACGCGATCGACTGGCTGCGGAGAGTTCGGGTTGCCCGTTTCCAGTTAGGACAACAGCAGGGTAGTGCCCTTACGTAAAGGACAAAGAAAAAAGCCCAATCCTGGGAGCCTTACCTAGCAAGACTTCTGAAAATGACGCTGATTCTTCAGCCTTTAAGAAATAGGACTACCGCCAATTGCTCGACTCAGTTTTATGGACGCGCTAATTCACCCGCTGCTATTGATGTCATTAGAGATCAGCTTATGCAGCGGGGTGGGAGTGGCAAGGATATTGCCAACCTAGAAAGAGGACAGTTCTATGCTGTTTCGGAAGCACTCTCAACGCCGACTAAAATTCAGTCACCCCTTTGTTTGAGCTATCATCCATCGAGTCCTCCTGATGAGCTAGAAGTGCTGGCATTAGGGAAAGTTTCACGAGAAGCGATCTTTTGTCCATGAGGACAAACTTTACAGACTATTTGCGACCGTACAAGTACAATTCGCAATAATAGTACAGATAACAATAAGCAGGGTTAGCTGCTATGACTTTTGATCTGTCCCGTATCGATCGCATCATAGACTACGACGAGGCGATTGATGCCTTGGAACAGTATGTCGAAGATTTGGTTGATGAATTTGTTGAAGCGCCTGAAGGCAAGGCATATCTAGCCGCATATCCTGAGACGGCAGAATTTGTGGGGGGGTGGATTGATCAACTCCTTTATTTTGGCTATGCCTATCAATCTGCAACGTTGCCGCGCATGACGAAAAATGATGTCGAGGCGATCGTCACTGGGCTATTTCCTCGAAAAGTTTCTTTGTCCAATCCAGAAGACGCAAATACAACAATTCCTGAATTAACTGCTTTTTGGCAATTTTTGAAACGAGAGTACAAGCACCCCAACGCCAGCAAAATTCTGAGTTTTCTCAAAAAAATTCAGCCCAAGTTCAAGCAACTGATGACTGATTCCAGCAAGTTTGGCATTGCCAAGTCTTTCTTGTCTGCGGGGATGGCAGCAGGCTTTGATATGACGTCGAATGAAGAGGTGCAGGCATTTCAGACGCAATATAACGCGAGTCTGCGGGATGGAGCGGTTAATACACCACCAAATGCATTACCACCATCTGTGACATCTATGCTTGGCAACATCAACTTGCCAGCCGATAATGTACCCGGAGCGATGCCGCCAACAAAATTGCTGCACCTGGTGAATGCCATTGCAAAGGTAATAGGTTTTGGTGATCAGGTTCATGACTCAGAGAACTTGTCGCTATTAGAACCCGAAGTTGGCTTTAACCAGGAGTTGCGATCGCAGATGTGGCAAAATGCGGCTGATGAACTACCAGCGTTATCGGATCAGGCGATCGCCGTTTTAACGCAACAAACGATTACGGAAACAGAGCCAGGAACGATCCTGCGAGACTTTCAAACTCTGCTGGATTTTATCGGCGAGGCTGGAGTTCCCGTGAGCGGAACGTATCATCTCCTTTCCCACAGTCTTTTAGCAGAACTGAATCAGCGCTTGAGTCACCCCATTCAGCTTGACCTAAAACGTCCGGTGCAGAAGTCTTTCCCATCGATTAATGGGCTATATCTCCTGCTTCGGGCAACTGGGCTAGGATGCGTCGTGAGCAAAGGGAAGAAGCATCAGATGATGCTCAATTCCGAGATTGTGCCATCCTGGAACAGCCTTAATCCTACAGAGCGCTACTTGACGCTGCTGGAAGCCTGGATGATTCGCGCAGACGAAGAGATACTAGGGGAACGCAAAAGCCCGTTGAATGAGGGAACAAAATGCGTTCAGTTTTGGCGATCGCTGCCCGACACAGGACAGAAATTTAGCAAGCAGACCGACCAACAGCCGTTGAGTTATTGGCCCGAACTGCATAATCTGGCACTGCTGAATTTGTTTGGCTTCCTGGAGATTGAATCAGGCAAACCGGAAGCTGGAAAAGGCTGGCGAGTAAAGCAGATTGCGCGATCGCCCTTTGGAGATGCCATGATGCAGGTGATGGTTCGCGCCTTTTTGGAACAGGGGATGATGTGGGAATCTGAGACAAACGCGGCGCTTCCGTTTAACGATTTCCAACCTGCTTTGCAGCCCTATTTTCCAGAATGGCAAAAGGTCTTAGTCATCCCCCAATATGGGTTTCGTGCTGGGGTATATACCTTTAAGGTATCGCTGGGCAAAGCATGGCGACGAATTGCGCTATCGAGTGACATGATGCTGTCTGATCTCAGCCGTTTAATTCTGGAATCTGTCGATTTTGACACCGATCATCTAGATATGTTTAGGTACAAAAATCAAGTGGGTCGCACGGTTGAAGTTGTTCATCGCTATGCGGATGGATCTCCTTCAACCAATGAAGTTTGCGTTGGCGATCTGCCGCTGGTTGAGGGAGCCTGCATGACTTATATCTTTGATTTTGGCGATTGGTGGGAATTTGCCGTGCAGCTAGAGACAATTCAGCCAGACGATGCGCGATCGGATTATGCAGAGATCCTTACCAGTCATGGGGATGCACCACCGCAGTATCCAGATTGGGATGAGGAGTAATCACTGTGAACCTTCGGGTTTTGGGTTGCAGGGGGCAGGGGTTCAAAGCTCAAAGCTTTCCTTCATCCTCTGCCATAAACTGATACGCAACTTAAAGTCTGCTTTGCGGTGTAGTGAAACTCAATCCGATTGAGAATTTTGCGCTCGTTTCGGTTCAACGATATCCACAACTGAATCGATTGTTCTGGGCTAACGGTAGCGTCCTTGCAGCAGTTGACGGATAAAGCCAACAAAGTCAGCTTTCTGGCGATGGGGAGTGATTTGATTCGCTCAATATTGAGTACCTCGGCGATTGGACAATCCCCAATTCCTTGATCGAGTGCTCACAAAACCTGTGCCTGTTGCAATGGACGAACTTGACGGACTCCAACTGCGCTGATCTTTTCTAGCGGGTCGCCTTCCTCATCTTTGAGGTGAATCTCAATTCGTGGCATACTCGGTGATGGATTGTATTACTCTATTTCTAGTCTGCTAGATACACTCCCCAGCCCTTGTCCCCGTGGAGAAGGGGAGCAAGAATAGGTATTAACATACTTGCCCCACCAGAATTTGCCTTCACCCTTCGGCTGAGCGCTCACGTCGAAGCCCTAAATCCCTCTCTGGGAGAGCGGAAGGATTTGTGCAGGGCACTCTAATGGACAATGGGCATAAACAACCCTTCAAAGGCGGCAGGCAATGAAACTATTGGTCAGTAATGATGATGGAATTTTTTCGCTCGGCATTCGATCGCTGGCAAACACGCTAGCAGAAGCCGGACATGAGGTTTTTGTGGTCTGCCCTGATCGTGAGCGATCGGCAACTGGGCATGGATTGACGCTGCATCAGCCGATACGCGCTGATTTGGTGGAATCGGTGTTTCATCCCACTATCAAAGCGTGGGCATGTTCTGGAACGCCCTCAGATTGTGTCAAGCTGGCGCTGTGGGCATTACTGGATGAGAAACCCAATCTGGTGCTGTCAGGGATTAATCATGGTGCCAATTTAGGCACCGATGTTCTCTATTCGGGCACGGTATCGGCTGCCATGGAAGGCGTGATTGAGGGCATTCCAGGCATTGCGTTTAGCTTAACCAGTTTTTCATCTCAAGACTTTGTGCCAGCGGCAAATTTTGCGCGATCGCTGGTTGCCAAGCTCGAAAAACAGCCCCTTTCGCCATCAATGTTGCTCAATGTGAATGTGCCTGCCGTAAAAGCAGAGGCGATCGCGGGGGTCAGCATCACTCGTCAGGGCATCCGCCGCTACGTGGATGTGTTTGAAAAGCGGATTGATCCACGCGGCAAAACCTACTACTGGCTAGCAGGAGAACTACTGGAGGAGGTAGAAGACTCACCGGATCTTGCCGAGATGATTCCTACTGATGTTCAGGCGAATCGACAAAACCATATTACAATCACGCCGCTGCAATACAATTTAACCGCATCAAAAAGTCTAGAAAGTCTAAAAGATTGGGGAAAAGATCTATCTGCCAATACGCCCTCAATCAGTTGAGCTGTGATGACGTTCAAGATTTGAGCGTTGAAAGGAGCAAGTAAGGACGTTGCTGATCAGATATTTCTTGGCGTTCTCTTAGAAGTTTGTAAAACTGCATTTGTTCAATGAAAAAGTTAAAGCAGAGATGACTGAAATGTTCACATTGTCATGCTCACGGGTACTTTAGGCTTGGGGGATTGATATGATTGTGAGGCTTAAAAATTTTTGGGACTATCCAGAGAAAATCGAATGTGTTTTTAATCATTTCAATTAGCGATCTGGATCACTGCTAAAGTAGCGAATTTCTATAATGCTGGAATAGGTAAGTATGCTCGGAATTTGCCGTTCAGGTAAATGAACTAAACGAAGTTCGTCCTTGGCAAAGTAGTACTCGTTTCCAACTCATCAAAGTTCACAGAGAGATACCATGTCCAGTGCGCTAGCTCATTTTGTCATCAACTTTTGGGGAGTTCGAGGTAGCATTTCCTGCCCGGGAGCAAGTACCGTGCGCTATGGGGGAAACACGCCCTGTGTTGAAATGCAAGTGGGCGGCAAGCGGTTAATTTTCGATGGGGGCACAGGAATTCGGGTATTGGGGCGATCGCTTCTATCCCAAATGCCTGTCGAGGCGTATATGTTTTTCACCCATTCCCATTGGGATCACATTCAGGGATTTCCCTTTTTTGTGCCTGCCTTTGTCAAGGGTAATCGCTTTCATATCCACGCCGCGATCGCGCCTGATGGCTCCACGATTGAAAAGCGACTACATGACCAAATGCGGCATCCTAACTTTCCAGTACCGCTACAGGTGATGGGTGCCGACTTGCAGTTTAACGATTTGGAGATCGGGCAATCGGTGAATGTGGGCGATGTGATAATAGAAACTGCGCCGTTGAACCATCCGGGTCAGGCATTAGGCTATCGAGTCAATTGGCAAGGATATGCGGCGGCGTATGTCACCGATACTGAACACTATGCAGATCACATCGATGAAAATGTGGTGAAGCTAGCACAGGATGCAGATGTGATGATCTACGATGCCACTTATACAGATGACGAATATTATTCAAAGCAATCTAGCAAGATCGGTTGGGGGCACTCTACCTGGCAAGAAGCTGTCAAAGTTGCCAAAGCCGCTAATGTGAAGAAGCTGGTCATTTTTCACCATGATCCCTTGCACGATGACGACTTTTTGGATCAGCTCGGAAAGGATGTTGCTAGGGAGTTTCCCAATAGCATTCTGGCAAGAGAAGGCATTCCGGTTCAAATTGTGCCATCTTCCTCTTGCTTAAATGGGATCAAGCCAGTGAAAGAAATCCAGGTTTCCGTTTAATCAGTGCAGGCGTTGTGTGTCAGACTGTAAAGCGTGTGGATTACTTCATCAATCGCTACGGTTCTTACTCCAACTGCTGTTGCCCTCGGAAACTTTGATGGTGTTCATCAAGGGCATCGGCAGGTAATTCAACCTGTTTTGGCATTTAACGATCTCGCGATTCGTGAAACGTTAGCGGAGCTTTCCACAGGACTCCCTACGGGAATCGCGATGCCTATTTACTCCACTGTGGTTACCTTTCATCCCCATCCTCAAGAATTTTTTTCAGGTCAGCCGCGCCAATTATTAACTCCACTACCCGAAAAAATAGTTCAGCTAGACGCAATGGGAGTTAAGCAGCTAGTGATGTTGCCGTTTGATCAGCAGCTAGCGGCACTTACGCCGGAGAAATTTGTTCAAGAGATTTTGGTAGAACAATTGCAGGTTTGCCAAATTAGTATCGGTTCAGATTTTAGGTTTGGGCGAAATCGGGCAGGAACGGCAGAAGAACTCCAAGCGATCGCTGCCAACGCAGGAATTGAGGTGATGATTACCTCGCTGAAGCTACTCGACGACAAGCGAATTAGTAGCTCTGCGATTCGTGAAGCCCTGAAAGCCGGAGATGTTGCCCTTGCCAACTATCTTTTGGGTCGCCCTTATACGCTGGTGGGAACCGTTGTAGAAGGTCAACGGCTTGGCAATACCCTAGGCTTTCCCACTGCCAACCTTCAGCTTCCTTCTGAAAAATGCCTGCCTCACTTAGGCGTATATGCAGTGCGGGTGCAGTGGTGCGAAAAGGGCGATAGCGCCAGCGCTGACTTGTCAGTTCGCCCCCAACCGAGCATGGCATCTGAGATAGGCGTGATGAACTTGGGCTATCGACCGACAGTGAATGGCACTCACTTAGTCGCCGAAGTGCATTTACTCAACTGGTCAGGCAATTTATACGAGCAAGTTCTCTCTGTTAGCCTAGAGCAATTTCTCCGTCCTGAACAAAAATTTGAGTCGCTGGATGCGTTGAAAACCCAAATTAAAGCCGACTGTGATGCGGCGAAAGCTCTATTTATTTGATAGCGCAATTCATCGCGGGGCTGTTTTGCGATTACGGCTAAGATGGTAATCTGCCTCTAATTGCGCTGTACGAGGTTCGCCTAGAACTATATACTTTTGTACAGTTAGAAAGAGCGATCGCTTGAGGAGTAACTATGTACATCGTCCAGATTGCCGCTGAATGTGCCCCTGTAGTGAAAGCCGGAGGCTTGGGCGATGTCGTTTATGGGTTGAGCCGAGAGCTAAGCTTGCAGGGTCATACGGTAGAAATTATTCTGCCCAAATATGACTGTATGCGGTACGACCACATTTGGGGATTACACGAAGCCTATCAAAATTTATTGGTGCCTTGGTATGATGGCGTGATTCGCTGCACGGTTCACTGCGGCTGGGTGTATGGGCAATTATGCTTTTTTATTGAGCCTCATTCAGAAGACAATTTTTTTAATCGAGGCACCTATTACGGCTGCAAAGATGACAATATGCGGTTCGCCTTTTTTAGCAAGGCAGCGCTGGAATTTTTGCTGAGAACTAATAAGCGACCGGATATTTTACATTGCCACGATTGGCAGACTGGGCTGGTTCCGGTTTTGCTATACGAAATTTATCAGTGGCATGGGATGACCCATCAGCGAGTTTGCTATACCATCCACAATTTCAAGCACCAGGGGATTGCGGGTGCCGAGATGCTAACGGCGACGGGGTTGAATAACGAAGCTGATTATTTTGAATACGATCGCCTGCGCGATAACTTCAATCCGTTTGTGCTGAATTTTATGAAGGGCGGCATCGTTTACTCCAACTTTGTGACCACGGTTTCACCCCATCATGCCTGGGAAGCCCATCATGGCGAATTGGGCTATGGATTGGGGCATACGCTGCACCTACATCAGCATAAATTTACAGGCATTCTCAACGGGATTGATGATGAGTTTTGGAACCCGGAGAGCGATCGCTACCTCTCTTTTCACTACAGCAAAGACGACCTAACGGGCAAAGCTGCCAACAAAAAAGCGCTGCAAGAGCGCCTGTGGCTTGAAGTGGAAAACAAGCCCCTAATTGCCTACATTGGGCGCTTAGATGACCAGAAAGGGATGCATCTGGTTCACCACGCCATGTACTACGCTCTACAGCGCAATGCTCAGTTTATTCTGCTCGGTTCTGCGACGGAACCCGGTATTAATCAATGGTTTTGGCATGAAAAACGCTTTCTTAATGACAATCCAAATGTGCATTTGGAACTGGGTTTTAACGAAGAACTGTCTCACTTAATCTATGCCGGAGCCGACTTAATTGTGGTGCCGAGCAACTTTGAACCCTGTGGACTAACCCAAATGATCGGCTTTAAATATGGCACTGTGCCGATTGTGCGGGGTGTGGGCGGTTTGATAAATACGGTTTTCGATCGCGATTATGACCAAACCCATCTCCCCGAAGAGCGCAATGGCTATGTGTTTTATCAAACTGACGACTCGGCGCTAGAATCTGCGATGGATCGGGCGATCGGATTATGGGAGAAATACCCGGACGAGTTCCAAAAGCTGATCGTGCAAGGGATGAACTACGATTATTCCTGGAATCATCCCGCTAAAGACTACCTGGAAATTTACGAGTTCATCCGTCACAAGTAAAGAGTTTTGAGTAGTGACCCATGTCAACCACGATCCAAGAAATTTATATCCAAGTTATTCGTGCTTTGCCACCAGCAGAGCGGCTACGTTTGGCAACGCTGATTCTCAATGATCTAGTACAGCACAATGCTGATATTGTTGACCAAAGTGATGCGTGGACAGAGACCAACTTGATTTAGTGACCTTTTCCTTGCAATAGCAACGGGTTACCCTGAGAGCGAGTAGTGAGTTGTATCGAAGTTAGCAGGCGCTCAATCTGGCTGGCGTAGAGATAAGATTTTGGTTCAAAATATAGAAGTCTTAGTTTATGAGATGTGCTTATTATGGCTGAGAACTCGGGCTTCCGCTGGGACTTGTCAGTTGGCAATCGTGATGGTCAGCTTGTTCTCGTTGTTGAGGTCAAGAGTAAAACCGATGCCTCACCAGAATGGGCAGCAAGACTGCGACACAATATTCTTGCCCATGGCACTTTTCCAGAAGCTCCGTATTTTTTAATAGTTTTTCCGGATCGATTCTACTTGTGGACTCATGCTGATGGTGATTCGGATTAGAGCGAACCGACCTACGCCATTGATGCACGTCCTATTCTTCAACCTTATTTTGAACGAGCAGGAGTTAGGGCTGATCAAATTAGCGGACAAAGCCTTGAGCTAATTGTTGCCTCTTGGCTTGGAGAAATTATTCATTCTGAGAAATCTTTTGAAGATGTGGATATATAGCAGCCGCCAGTCAAGATAGGACATAGACTAGAAGCATCCTAATCGTTTTACTTCGACTAGCAATGGCTAAACCCTACAGTTATGATTTCCGGCAAAAGGTAATGCAAGCGATTGAGTTGGATGGACTCAAGAAAAGCGAAGCCAGTGAACTGTTCAACATTAGTCGGAATACGATCAACTTATGGTTCCAGCGTAAAGCCGAGACAGGAGATGTGCAGGTCAAGCCAAAACTAGGCTTAGGAACCCCTGG
>CASBQE010000289.1 GCA_949127665.1 Synechococcales cyanobacterium PMM_0083 | reverse complement strand
TATTCCTCTCTTTCAGCGTCCGTACACCTGGACTGAAAACAACTGGCAGGCACTCTGGGATGATCTGATGGTGCAGTACGAAGCGGGTGAAACTGGAACTCACTTTATGGGTGCGATCGCGGCTCACGAGGTGCTACTGCGTCACCCATGGGCAACGATGGCGCTGATGTCACAGCTTAATATCGGCTCAGCAATGTTGCGCTACGTGGATGCAACGTTGGGCTGTCTGAGCGAAGCAGGCTTTTCGGTTGAGATGGCAGATCATGCGTGGAATGCGATCGACAGCCACATCTATGGGTTTACGCTCCAAGAGATCAACTTTCCGATTGAGGCAGCAGAATATTCCGAAGTGGCAGAGAACTACCTTTCACAGATTCCCGCTGACCAATACCCCTACTTCAATCAACTCGCCCATCATGTGATAAAGGGTGACTATGACGGTCTTCATGACTTTGAGTTTGGTCTCGAATTGATTCTTGATGGGCTTGAGAGGTTTCGACACAGCGCTACCTAACCCTGTATTCACAAGAGAAAAGCCGCATTGTTGAGCTAAAAGTGCCACGATTTTTAGAAACTTAAATACTAATTTGCTACAACTTTTTCTTATCTTCATAGCAGTATTTATCCTTATATGTCATGTTAAAAACATCACTTTCTTTTATTATCCAAAATGAAAAGTTTTTGGCTATTAGGGCTTGCTTTACTGTGCTATGGGTGTTCCTTAACAAACCAACTGCCACCACAAGATTCAAAATCAGCGGACACGACTGTTGAAAGCCCTGATGTTAATAGCCAAGCCAGTCTTGAACCTCAGCCAGTAGCTTCTCAAGACAATAGCTCCTCTAGTTCTGATAATCAGTCGCCTACCTGGATGTCAATTGGTGTTGTCAACCAGGGCAATCAATTGGATGTGGACACTCAGTCCATTCGCCCCATTAAATCATTCATTACCTATCGCAGTCGGGTTCTGTTTGCTGATCCTCAAAATGGAGTTGCGATCGCTGTCAATCAACAGGTTATGGATTGTCGCTCAGGTGTATATCACATCATCGAATCCGTCACCTTAACCAACCAGGGTCAGGTCATTGAACACCAGGCGCAACCTTCGCCACCCCAACAAACAGTGAGCGGTTCTTTGGGAGAGCAACTTCATAACATAGTCTGTAATGGGGGCACGGTTGCAAATGATCCAAGTCTTAATCAACAAATGACGTTAGAAGCGCAGCAAAACCAGTTTAGGGCGACCGAAAAGAGGCTTGATGCTAACTTAGAAATGATTAGGATCGGGGCGCAAGTCCTTATGAATGCGGCATCTCAACGTTATGACTCCCCACCAATACCAACAGTCTATCCTTGTGATTACCCTTGGCAGCAGGACGATATGGGTCGTCTCTGCGGAGACCGAGCAGCTAGTGAAAGACCGGGCGGGCGGGAGCCTTAAAGCTATTTTAATTCGCTATGTGTTACTTGCTTGAAGGTTGGCTAGCCACCCTTTTTAAGGTTTCTAGGGTTTCTTGCAATTCCCGAACGTGCCCCCAGCCGACGAAGCCGCTGTAGAGGCAGGTTCCTTCGGGGCAGGCGACAAATACATGGTCGATGCCCCAGGGATTGATCCAAGTGCGGAGGGTAGTGCCGTCTTCTAAGGTGAGGAATAGGGAAGATTGGTTAAAGCCTCTGCGATGCCCGTCGGTCATGCCGTCGATCGCTTGTAGTCTGCGAATTAACAGGATAGAAAGATCAGGTTCCATCGGCTCACAGGTGCGATCTTTGGGCACATCCCAAAATTGGCGAATCGCTTCAGCAACCGCAGGATGAGCTTTCAGCGAAGCATGATCAACGTTGGGAATGCTGACAAATTCTGCACCAAACACTTTGGTTGCTGAAATTGGCACGGTGCCATCACTGCCATCATCTACATCTCCTGCAATCACCAACATGGGAATTTGGGCGGCGATCGCTTCTGCCATGGGTCTGCGATTGGCACCGAGATCACGGGCAATGCCCAGCCCCCATTTCATTGGGTCAAGCGCTCTCGCCAAATCAGCGCCGCCTACGGGTGAGCCAACCAGCACAATCGACTCCACTTTCGACCACCATTCAGGATGGCGATCGAGTATTTCCAGCCAGATTAAGCCGCCCATTGAATGACCCATAATCCGTATCGGCAGTTCGGGATACTGCAAGGTTGTGGTAATGACCAACTGTTCTATTGCCTGAATCAACGGCTCAATTCGCAGCCAGGTTTTCATATAGCCTAGGCTGGGCGCAACAATCAGCGCTTCCGAGATTGCCAGAGTTTGAGCCAGCGATCGCATCGCTCGACCGTCATCTGCCCAACCATGCTGGGCGTAAAGCACAAATTCTGGAGCGGCTACAGGCATCGGTTTGTTGAAGTATCACAAGTTTGATTGTGTCGGCGATCGCGCCCAACTATCAATTTACTGTGACACTCGTTCAAATGGGCAAGAACGAATGGCGAATGACGAATGGCGAATGGCGAGTGGTAATCGCGTGGTTGCTGCCCACAGGTTCAAGTTTGCCGCTGCCCTGCAAACTGCCCAAAGGGACTATCTGCTGATCAGAGCGGGATGGGATAGTTGCACATCGCGTAATAAACTTTTTAACAAGATTGAAGCGCCAAGGCAGGTGGAACGAGTAAAGTTGGCATTTAGAAATGTAGAATGGCTGACGTTGCATTGTCTAATCGCGGCTTCAGCATTCAGTTGCCATTTCAGAATTCTTAGGTAGGAACACAGAAAGATGAACAAAATTCAGGAAACAGTTTTGTCAAGAATGCAAGACCTACCCACCTCCGC
>CASBQE010000288.1 GCA_949127665.1 Synechococcales cyanobacterium PMM_0083 | reverse complement strand
TTGACAGGCTTGATAAACAGATTGGGCAGGAAACTGTAACCAGTCTGGCAGTGCCAAAGTTAAGGGGCAGAGAAGAGCGTTCCCTAGCCCATCATGGCTGAACTGATTGGGTGTTAACGCCGCTGCAACTTGAACGTTCACTTGCCAAGATGGATTCTCTGAAGTGCTAAGGTAATGCGTTGTTGGATGCCTGATGGCTGTATGTAGCGCAGCAATCATTTGTGTTGCCGCAGAAAAGCCTGAAGGCTGAGACGGATCTGAATCGACTAAAATCAAAACATTAGGCATTCCCAAAGCTCGGCATGACAATTCCTGGCTGAGGAAAGCTGGGTAGATCTAAATGAGTTTGGCGGCGGTTTCGCACGGCTAGCCGATAGCTAACGCTCTGTAGTTCGGCGTGTAGTTGACGGTTTTCTCGCTGAATTTGAACAACCTTTTCTTTTACCGGGGCAAGCCGCTCTGCAAATTTTTGCCGATAGATTTTGGGCAGTTCTTCCACGACCTGCTCTAGCATCCGTGAGCGATCGCTCAATTCTTTTACAGATTCGCGAAGCTGGTAAATTTCACCATCGCGATCGCTAATTTGCCCCTGATAAAACGAAACCTGCTCTTCGACCCCCTTTAGTTGCTCACGTAGGGCACGCACTTCTACCAAATGCCGCTCAGACCCTTCCGAACTTGGCATGAAAGCCGCATTCCCTTTCACCAAACGAAATAGTTCTTGGGAAAGCTGCTGCACCAGGCTGTCTCGCATTTGCAACTCTTCGCGTAGGCGAGCCACCTCTGCTTGAGGATCAATCACATTCACTCCACTAGATTCAGTCACAGCTTTATCGCTCCGTTATTAATGGCTTCAAAATAACTCGCCTAGTTTCTTAGAAGGGAAGCCAAGAAACAATCGACGGTATCATCAACTTTAGTTGCAGCTAATGTATCACTTGCAATGGCAATTGATACCTGATTCATCCGTTCTTTTCAATGAACCATTACAAAAAGTTAACAGTTCAAGCGTTGGAGAAGCCTAAAGTATCATAAAGCTGGCATCCTTAGGCATTAAAAAACCCTACGGCTCGAACATTCTCAAACGGTAGGGCAAATATTTTTCAAGAGTCAGTGTTATTCCTCTACTTCTTCAACGGCTTCTACTTTCGGAGCGTCTTGCCGCACCGTGAGATAACGAATGACATCTTCACTAAAACGCATCGCCTTCTCTAAAGGCGCAATTTCTTTACCACTGCCGTAATAGTTCATTTGAATGTAAACACCTTCTCGGTGGCGATTAATTTCGTATGCCAGACGACGCTTGCCGCGATGCTGGGTTTCGATAATTTCGGCTCCGTTGTCTTTCAAAATCGTTTGGTATTTTTCGATCGCTTGACCGACCGCTTCTTCACCCGCATCAGGGCGCAAGATATACATTGTTTCGTACAGTTGAGGCATGAAAATCTCCTTGTGGACTAGGCGGCTTCTGTAAGTGGACGTGGCTCAAAAACTATCACGCTGTATTTCATGGCAGGGTTCTAGTTTTCGCTAACCGTCTACTTACAAAGCAAGGATTTACAATCATATACCAATTTTGGATTTGTTATGAACACTTCGCAATGTTTGTAATCAAAAGCTTTAAGAGTCAACCTTGGGTGAAGCGCGTTTGGTGAGTGCTTGCTGAGCTTGAAGGGTGACCTGTTTGAGAGTTTGCAAATCGGGTGAAGCGTTTGGTTGAGTCGCATTCTCTGGCTCGCCTTCGTTTTTTAAGCCAGCGCCCTTTCCTTTTAACCACAGCAAATACTCGATGTTGCCCGCAGGACCGACCAGAGGCGACCAAGTTAAACCACAATATGCCCATTCCAATGATTCAGCCGCTTGCAGCACTTGCAAAATTGCATTTGCCTGATCGGTAGGGTCGCGCACTACACCGTTTTTGCCGATGCGATCGCGCCCTACTTCAAACTGCGGCTTGACTAACAGCACCACTTCTCGCGGCGGTTGCAATAAGGAATAGAGCGCAGGCAGCACCTTGATGATCGAAATAAACGACACATCAAGAACACCTAAATTTGCAATGGGGCGATCGCTGATATACAAATCCTCAGGCTTCAAATGCCGTAAATTAGTGCGTTCTAATAAAGTCACCCGTGGATCTTGGCGCACAGTCCAGGCAACTTGCCCATAGCCCACATCCACGCCATATACATGAGCGGCTCCCGCTTGCAGCAAACAATCGGTAAAGCCGCCTGTGGAAATACCGCCATCTAAACAAATGCGATCGCGAATAGAGAGTTGAAAGTGAGCGATCGCCTTCGCTAGCTTTTCCCCACCTCTAGAAACATAAGGCGGTTTTTGCCGAACTTCCACCCAAGCTAAGAGGTCAATTTCTGTTCCTGGCTTATCCACGACTTGTTGATTCACCTTCACCTCACCCGCCCGAATCACCCTTTGCGCTTGCTGCCGCGTCTCGCAGAGGTTTCGTTCTACTAAAAGCACATCCAGTCGTTGTTTGGGCATTGTTTGAAAGATGGCAGAAGTAGTAGATAAGTACTGACTCCGTGTAAGCTGCGAAAAGCACACAGTACCGAGATGGCGATATGATTTAAAGCCTACCCTAGCACCCTGACTGGCGAGTAACAATGGCGCAAAGGTCAGAAAAGGCGCAAAGATTAGAACTTTGATTGTCGATTAAGTTTAAGTCAAGGGTCTCTAGACTTTTACGGAATAATGGCGATCGCTCGTTCATACGCTAGGATTCAATCATGTCGGCTGTTGATTTAATTACTCCGTTGAATTTGTGGAGCTTGTGGGTGCCTCTGGTGCTGTTTGGCTTCATTTTGATTGCCGCCGTCTGGTTTGTGCGGATCTCTCTTCGATAGGTCGCTGTGATTCATGACCGTTTCTTTAGCTGAGGATGCGATCGCGCTCTTGATCGATATGGCAGAACAAGGGGAAATTGACCCTTGGGATGTGAAAGTGATTGAGGTAATCGATCGCTTTCTCAATCAACTGCCAGCCGTTGTCAGTGGGCAAGAGCCTTATGAAAAGAGTCTGTCTTCTTCTGGACAGGCTTTTTTGTATGCGTCCATGCTGGTGTTGCTAAAAGCCGATAATCTGATCCAAGCCGACCCAGCGATCGATGAAGAAAGTAGCCCAGAAGATGAGGTGATGCTAGAAGATGCTGGTAATGGCTTGCCACCCCATTTAGAGCGCCGGATTCGTCGCCGCGCCGTTGCTCAACCCCCGCAGCGTCGCCGGGTTACGCTGACCGATTTAATTGAGCAGCTACGCACGATCGCTCAAGCTCTAGAAGATCCATCTCCTCGAAAGCGCTTTCAACGTCCAGCCGCTCAGTCTCGGTCGCAAGCGGTGCGCGCGATCGCCCAGCTTGCCCACCAAGAAAATTTGTCTGAAATGGCGGCAACTCTAGAGCAGTTTTTTGAAGATCACGCGACCTCACTGGCATCTCAAGGCTGGCTCGATTTTGAACTGCTGTTGGATCTCTGGGCGCAGGCTCAACCCGCCGCCAATCACCAGTCTGAAGATCAGCATCCACCGAGGCGCGATCGCGTCGGCATTTTTTGGGCGCTGTTGCTGCTCTCCGCTCAATCCAAAGTAGAGCTTTCTCAAGATGAGTTTTATCAAGACCTAAAAGTTCGCCCACTCACCTTAAATGCTGACATCCTCCCTGCCGATGGGTTAGCTTAGGTGGAAACTAGGGTATCTCCAGTTTTACCATGCTTCATTGATGAAGCGTTTAGGTAACTAGACGGTTAAAATTTAAAGGCTGAGGATTGAGAGGAGTATTATGAAAGCCATGATTTTGGCGGCGGGCAAAGGCACACGGGTTCGTCCGATTACCTACACGATTCCTAAGCCCATGATTCCGATCTTGCAAAAACCAGTCATGGAGTTTTTGTTAGAACTACTGCGGCAGCATGGGTTTGACCAGATCATGGTGAATGTTAGCCATTTAGCCCATGAAATCGAAGGATATTTTCGGGATGGGCAGCGGTTTGGCGTACAAATTGCTTATTCATTTGAAGGCTACATTGACGAAAACGGTGAATTGCAGGGAAAAGCCATTGGATCGGCTGGAGGAATGCGCCGAATTCAAGATTTTTCTCCCTTTTTTGACGATACATTTGTGGTGCTGTGCGGCGATGCGCTGATTGACCTAGATTTGACAGCCGCCGTGAAATGGCATAGGGAAAAAGGATCGATCGCGACCATCATCACCAAAACCGTTGACCGCGAAGAAGTGTCTAGCTACGGGGTGGTGGTGACCGATGAAGACGGCAAAATCAAAGCGTTCCAAGAAAAGCCAAAGGTTGAGGATGCGCTTAGCACCAATATCAACACGGGTATTTACATTTTTGAACCCGAAGTGTTGAACTATATTCCATCTGGCGTAGAGTTTGACATTGGCGGTCAGTTGTTTCCAAAACTGGTAGAAATAGGCGCTCCTTTCTACGCCATTCCGATGGATTTTGAATGGGTCGATATTGGCAAAGTGCCTGATTATTGGCAGGCAATTCGTGGGGTGCTATCAGGGGAAGTGAAAAATGTGCAAATTCCTGGACGCGAAATTGCGCCTGGAATCTATGCAGGACTAAACGTTGCCGTTAATTTAGATAAAGTAAATATTCAAGGTCCAGTTTATATCGGTGGCATGACCCACATTGAAGATGGCGCAACGATTATTGGTCCGACGATGATTGGTTCCAACTGC
Organism: Synechococcales cyanobacterium PMM_0083; assembly: GCA_949127665.1. Classification (GTDB taxonomy): domain Bacteria; phylum Cyanobacteriota; class Cyanobacteriia; order Leptolyngbyales; family Leptolyngbyaceae; genus ULC077BIN1. The sequence continues at coordinate 4,760 of CASBQE010000288.1, read as the reverse complement.
TGGATTTGCAGTGGCGCGATCGTTAAGGACAGCGTAATTTTTGACTATTCTCGCCTGGGATCGGGGGTAAGGCTGGAGAATAAGTTGGTCTATGGTCGCTACTGTGTGGATAAAACGGGAGCCACGATTGATCTCCAGGCAGCATCATTGGACTGGCTAATTACCGATCGCCGCCAAGAGTTACCCTCTCAGCCGCCTGTAGAAGGGCAGGCGATCGCTGACTTGCTACAAGCCGATAGCAAAATTATTGGCGTTTGACAATTGCTGATTCTTGCATTTATTTTTCACTAACGAATTGCAGACAGTTTTGGCGCGATCGCCACTTAAGCGACGGCTATTCGTTGGAATGTCCTTTATTCCTCATTGTGATCAGATGTAAAGAGAATCCTAACATTATAAAAACGCTGAAAGTCTGATAACAACTGAATCAGAAGCGAACATGACCGCGATCGCGCTTTTGGAATGGTGTACATTTTGTCTTCAATCCTGCTGTTGCTATTCATTCTCTAGCCCTATGCGATCGCACGTTATTTCCCCCACCATGCCTTCTATCCCTCAAGCCCACTCTCAGCATCTCATTCCCCCATTTGAGCGAATTCAATTTACGGGATTGTTTGTGCTGGCAACGGGGGTTGGCTGGTTTCTGATTGGGTTGATTCTGCGATCGGTGCAAGATCCAACCTTGGTCAACTATCCAGCCTTGGGCAATTATTTAGAAGGCAAAGGATTGCTGTCGGCGTTGGTCACGGGCTTTGTGTCTGGAATGGTGGTGAGTGCAACCCAGTGGTTAGTGCTGCGGCGTTATCTACCCGACTGGCTGTGGATTTTAGCTGGGGCAACCGGGTATGTCTTACTGACAACCACTCTAGAAGCTTGGTGGGGCTGGATCGGGCAGGCGATGATTTTGCCAGAGGTGATTGCCCTTGCCGAAAAAGCATCCCCGCAGACCATAGTAGTGTTAGCGGGGCTAATTCGCACCTTGTTGGCGGCGGTTTGCTCAATTTGGTTGGGGGGCGCGCAATGGCTATTGCTGCGGCAGTATACTCGCTCAAGCCGCTGGTGGATATGGGTTCCGTCGATCGCGGTGATTGTTTCGGCGCTGTTCATTGCTTTTGGTGCCGGACTGGTGTTGCTAAAGGTCAATTTTCCATTGGATGTGAACGTGTTGGGGGCAGGCATTTTGGGCACGACCCAGGCGATCGCGCTGTGTGCTTTGCATCGTCGTAGCAACAGCGCTCGCTCTCTACCTACAACCTTCACAACCGCCCCAGAAATTGTGAATTATAACCAGGTAAACCGTTTAGGAAAACGGCTGCACCAGCACTTAAACGATGCCTGGACGAGTGAACATTTGAATCAAGATGCCCTCAATTATTCGGTGGCAGTAACCGAAATAGGCGCGATCGCAACCTACAAGGCGATCAATCAGGCTGCAATTGACCAGGTGCAGCAAACTCCGCTACCCAAATTAGTCATTCCTGAGGTGTTGAACCCAGAAAGCGGTATTGCCCCACCCTTGGCACAGTTTGATGTCACCTTTTTGCCATCGGGCAAGCTACAAGTTCGTCCCTGGAATGGAGTGCCGCTACTGTGGATCACAACGGGAATGTTGACGGTGATCTTGGCAGCTAGCGCACTTACTGCTTACCTCAATCCCTCGCTAATTGATGTCAATTAAAAGCAGTCATTGCGCTTTTTACTGCCTGCAAAAATTCTTTTCGCCCGAAACCTGAAACCCGCTTCACTGCATGAAAAACCGAATTATTCTGATGGGTGTTGCGCTGCTTTTAGCATTCATCTGGCATAGTGGGGGATATCCTCCCATGTCGCAAGCTATGACGATCGCACAGCCATTTGCTTATCCCAACAGCGCCCAAGTCAACCAGGTGGATGACTACCATGGCACCCAGGTTGCCGATCATTACCGCTGGCTCGAAAACCCTGACTCTCCTGAAAGCCGTGCCTGGATTGAGGCGCAAAATAAGCTGACGATGAGCTTTTTAGCAGATATTCCGGCGCGCGATCGCCTCAAAGAGCGCTTGACGAAACTATGGAACTATGAAAAATATGGCATTCCTTTCAAGCAGGGCGATCAGCAAAACGGCTCCAATCAACGCTACTTTTACTTTAAAAACGACGGCTTACAAAACCAAAGCGTCCTCTACACGCTCAAAACTTTGACCGACAAACCCACGGTGCTGCTCGATCCCAACACGCTCTCCGCCGATGGCACCGTGGCACTGGGGGGGTTGTCTGTGAGCGAAAACGGCAAACTGCTTGCCTATGGCTTATCCACCTCTGGCTCCGACTGGCAAACCTGGAAAGTGCGCGATGTGGAAACGGGAAAAGACTTGCCCGACGAAATCAACTGGGTCAAATTTTCCGGTGCGTCCTGGAGCCACGACCACACGGGCTTTTTCTACTCGCGCTATGACGAACCCAACAGCAAAACCCAACTGGAAGCTGTGAACTACTTCCAAAAGCTGTACTACCATCGGTTAGGGACAGCCCAGTCAGAAGATGTGCTGATTTACGATCGCCCCGATCACAAAGAATGGGGCTTTGGCGGCAGCGTGACTGAAGACGGGCGCTATTTGCTGATCTCCGTATGGCTGGGCACCGATCCGCGTAATTTGGTATTTTACAAGGATCTGACCGTCCCAAATGCGCCTGTGGTAGAACTGATCAACACCTTTGAAGCCCAATATTCCCTGGTGGATAATGACGGCAGCAGGTTTTGGTTTCGCACAGATTTGAGTGCGCCACGCGGTCGCGTGATTGCGATCAACCTTAGCAATCCTGCCAAAGACGGCTGGCAAGAAATCATTCCCGAATCGGCGGAAACCCTCAAAAGCGTAGGCTTGTTGAACAATCAATTCGTCACCTCTTACCTAAAAGATGCCCGCAGTCAAATTCGCCTCTACGATTTGCAAGGGCAGCTAGTGCGAGAGGTAGACTTGCCGGGAATTGGCTCCGCTGGCGGCTTTGGCGGCAAACGACACGACACGGAAACCTTTTATAGCTTCACCAGCTTCACCACTCCGCCCACCATCTATCGCTACAACATGGTCACCGGTGAAAGCACTCCTTTTCGCCAACCCACCGTTGATTTCAAGCCCCAAGACTACGAAACTCGCCAAGTGTTCTATCCCAGCAAGGATGGCACCCCAGTGCCCATGTTTATCGTCCACAAAAAAGGACTGAAGCTGGATGGTAGCAATCCCACCTATTTATATGGCTACGGCGGCTTTGGCATCTCTCTCACGCCCAGCTTTTCCGTCAGCCTGCTGACGTGGATGGAGATGGGGGGAGTGTATGCGGTGCCCAATTTGCGCGGCGGCGGTGAATATGGCGAAGACTGGCACCAGGCAGGGATGAAGCTGAAAAAGCAAACGGTGTTTGATGATTTTATTGCGGCGGCGGAGTGGCTGATTGCCAATCAATACACCAGTTCACCGAAGCTGGCGATCGCGGGTGGCAGTAACGGCGGTCTGCTCGTGGGTGCCTGCATGACTCAGCGCCCAGAGCTATTTGGTGCGGCGCTACCCGCTGTGGGCGTGATGGATATGCTGCGCTTTCACAAATTTACAATCGGCTGGGCGTGGATTGCAGAATATGGTTCCCCCGACAATTCAGAGGAGTTCAAAGTGCTGTATGCTTACTCGCCGCTGCACACTCTCAAACCGGGCACTGCCTATCCAGCGACGCTAATTACCACTGCCGACCACGACGATCGCGTGGTGCCTGCCCACAGCTTCAAGTTTGCCGCTGCCCTGCAAGCTGCCCACAAAGGAACCGCTCCGGTGCTGATTCGGATTGAAACCAAAGCCGGACATGGAGCCGGAAAACCCACCACAAAAATCATTGAAGAAGCCAGCGATCGCTGGGCTTTTTTGGTGAAGACCTTGAATATGGCGATCGGCGATCGGCTTTTATCCTCATAGTCCAGCAATTCCAAATTCAAGAATTAGGAGGAGTTGGGAACTGCCGCCGCGATCGGCTCAACATGCCACAATCGCAGGCAAAACTGTTAGGGGAGTTGCACACATGATCGCTTAGGATAGCGATATTGATTAGTGTGCGATCGCAACACATCTACAGGTGAAGAGATTCACTGAACTCATCGTAGTAAGTAGCGCGATCGCGATGAGTCAGAGAATCAATAGTTATACTCATATTCAGCAAGAGTTGAATTTTAAGGACTCAGAAATGAAAATCAGTATTGAAACGGTCGTCAAGTCTGATTTAGACACCGTGTGGTACGCATGGAACAATCCAGAAGACATCAAACAGTGGAATGCGGCATCCGAGGATTGGCATACTACTGACAGTACGGTTGACTTGAGAGAGGGTGGAACCTTTTCCTCAAGAATGGAAGCAAAAGACGGGAGTATGGGCTTTGACTTTAGTGGTACTTACTCAAAAATAATTGAAAAGCAACGGATAGAGTATTCTCTTGGAGACAGTCGATCAGTATCAGTTGAGTTTTCACTTGTCGAAAATGGTGTAAAAGTAGAAGAAGGGTTTGAGGCAGAATCACAAGGCGAAGCGGCACAACAGCGCCAAGGTTGGCAGAGCATCCTAAATAATTTTGCGAAGTATGTGGAGTCCAAGAATTAATAAATAGTTCCTGGATTCTGCGGGTATGTAAGATAGATTGTGTCAAAGGTCAAAAGGAGATCTAATGAACTAATTACCTGAGACACGAACTAATGACCTTTCGACCTGAATTGATTGACGAACTGCTCAAAGAATATCGT
>CASBQE010000287.1 GCA_949127665.1 Synechococcales cyanobacterium PMM_0083 | reverse complement strand
ATGGTCAGCAGCCCGTTGCTCCCAGCCCGATCGCGATCACAGGCGAAGAAGTACATACCCCAGAAGGCAAAAAGCCCTATGTCATGCCGCGAGAGCTACGTGATGATGAACTGCCTAGCATTGTGGCGGGTTTTAAGCAGGCGGCAGTCAATGCGAAAGCCGCAGGCTTCGATGGTGTAGAAGTTCATGGGGCAAATGGTTATCTGTTGGATGAGTTTCTGCGGGATGGCTCGAATCATCGGACGGGAGCCTATGGCGGATCGCTCGACAACCGATCGCGGTTGCTGCTCGAAGTACTCGCGGCGGTATCTGATATTTGGGGTATTGAGCGCGTTGGGCTGCGGATCTCGCCCCTCAATAGTTTCAACAGCATGATCGATAGCGATCCAATCGGCTTATCGACATGGCTAGCGACTCAACTCAGCGATTACCATCTTGCCTATCTGCATGTGATGCGAAGCGATTTTGCCCAAAAGCAGCATGGGGATATCTTGACTCCGATCCGTGCCCACTACAAGGGAATACTGATCGGCAATATGGGATATACCGCCGCCGAAGCCACTGCTGCCATTGAGTCGGGACAACTCGATGCAGTTGCCTTTGGTTCTAGTTTCCTGGCGAATCCCGATCTGCCGGAACGGATTAAACTCGGTGCGGCGCTCAATCAACCCAATCCTGCGACATTCTATTCCCAGGGTGCGGCGGGATACACGGACTATCCAACCTTGAGCAACGCATAGAAGACCTGCTGGGAGTACATCAGGACGAGCGGGTGATGGCAGTAAAGCCGCTCAAAATTGGGTAGCTCAAGCAGCGATCGCTTTCACAACTTCCTCACGCTTAGCGTTTAGCATCAAGCTTGACTACCTGTTTCTAATAGTTTCACAGGGGAAATAAGATTATGGCTGCGACCGTCAAACTCAATGCTGTGACTGACTTATCTGATCAAGACGCGAACGGATTGTCCTCGGCAACAGCACTCGCGCGGCTCAAACAAGACGGCTACAACGAACTGCCCTCGGCTCAGTCTCGAAGTCTCTGGGCGATCGCTTGGGGCATGGTGCAAGATCCGATCTTCCTTTTGTTGGTCGGGGGCGGCATCATCTATTGGATTTTAGGCGACCTCCAGGAAGCTTTGATCTTATTGGGTTTCGTTATTTTCCTGATGGGGATTAGCCTCTACCAGGAAGGCAAAACCGAACACGCCTTAGAAGCTCTGCGCGATCTTTCCAGTCCTCGTGCTTTGGTGGTGCGGGATGGACAGCGGAAACGGATTGCGGGGCGAGAAGTGGTTCGGGGCGATATCTTAGTGCTGGCAGAAGGCGATCGCGTGTCTGCGGATGCGATCGTGCTGTCGTGTACTAATCTTTCAACCGATGAATCATTATTGACTGGAGAATCGCTAACGGTTCGCAAAGTTGCCGCTGTAATTGGTTCTGGGGACAAGGTGAAGATGGTGCGTCCAGGCGGCGACGAGTTGCCGTTAGTCTATTCTGGAACCTTGGTAGTACAGGGACAAGGCATTGCTCAAGTCCAAGCGATCGGCGCTCAAACCGAGATGGGCAAGATTGGCAATGCCTTGCAAAACGTGAAGCCTGAACCCACTCCTTTGCAGCAGGAAATGACTCGGTTGGTGAGCCGTTTGTTTGGTATTGCGCTATCGCTCTGTGTCGCGATCGTGATTATCTATGGATTCACTACAGGAGATTGGCTCAAAGGGGTTCTCGCGGGCATTACCTTAGCGATGGCGATTTTGCCGAATGAGTTTCCAGTCGTCGTGACGCTCTTTCTAGCGTTGGGAGCGTGGCGCATTTCCCGCAGTCATGTCTTGGCGCGTCGGGCTGCTGCTGTTGAAACTTTGGGGTCTGCGACGGTTCTTTGTGTCGATAAAACTGGGACGCTGACCCTGAATCAGATGGCGGTACAGCAGCTATGTCCCTACAACCATTCAGAAAATTCCTATGATTTAAGCTTACATTCCTCAGAACCACTGCCTGAGACTGTTCATGAATTAGTGGAGTTCTGTATTCTTGCAAGTCAACGAGATCCCTTTGATCCAATGGAAAAAGCGTTTAAGCAATTGGGCGATCGCTATCTGGAACATACTGAACATTTGCACAAAAATTGGACGCTATTACGAGAATATCCACTCTCACCGCATCTCCTAGCCATGTCTCATGTTTGGCAATCTGCCGACGGCAAGCAGTATAAAGTTGCTGCGAAAGGCGCACCCGAAGCGATCGCCGATCTCTGCCATTTCACGCCCCAACAGCAGCAAATTCTCACGGCTCAAGTCAGCAAAATGGCATCTCAAGGATTGCGCGTATTAGGCGTTGCCAAAGCCTCTCTAATCGAAGCTCCACCCGCATTTTTGCCACCGCATCCATCGCTCAATCCCAATCACTTACCGGATCAACAACATGATTTCCCCTTCCAATTTATCGGATTGGTGGGATTGTCTGATCCCGTTCGCCCAACGGTTGCAGCCGCGATTCAAGAATGTCATACCGCTGGTATTCGAGTGGTGATGATTACCGGGGACTATCCCGAAACGGCTCAAACGATCGCTCGACAAGTCGGATTGCTGCAAATGGGAGCCGTCGTGACCGGAGCGGAATTGGACAAGATGAGTGACGCTAATCTTCAGCAGCACATTTCAAGTACCAATATCTTTGCGCGAACGGTTCCCGAACAAAAGCTGCGGTTAGTCAATGCCTTGAAAGACAAAGGTGAAGTTGTGGCGATGACCGGGGATGGCGTGAATGATGCGCCTGCGCTCAAAGCGGCACAAATTGGGATTGCGATGGGGGAGCGGGGTACAGATGTTGCCCGCGAGTCGGCGGCGTTGGTGTTACTGAACGACGATTTTTCGTCGATCGTGCAAGCGGTCAAACTCGGACGGCGAATTTTTGATAATCTCCGCAAAGCAATGGCGTATCTAGTCGCGGTTCACATTCCGATCGCGGGAATGTCTTTGATTCCAGTCTTGTTTAAGTTGCCGTTAGTGTTGCTGCCGATTCACATTGCCTTCCTCCATTTGATCATTGATCCTGCCTGCTCGATTGTCTTAGAAGCAGAACCCGCCGAACCCAATGTAATGAAACGTCCACCCCGCAACCCCAAGGAGCCATTGTTTGGTCGAAAAACAATCCGTCTAGCACTTTTGCAAGGACTGGGAAGTTTAGCGATCGTGCTGGTGATTTTCGGGATTTCGGTCTATCGCGAACAAAATGAATTCGAGGCTCGGTCGCTGGCGTTTACGACATTGATTTTGGCAAATTTAGGCTTGATTTTAAGCGAACGTTCCTCATCGCGCCTCAGCATCAAAGTACTCAAATCTCCCAATGCTGCCCTGTGGTGGGTAATTGGGGGCGGACTCATTTTTCTAGTCCTCGTGCTTTATGTTCCTTTTTTACGTCAATTGTTCAGCTTCTCGTTGCTAGATCCGATCGATCTCGCGGTCTGTTTAGCGGGTGGAGTCGTTAGCTTACTTTGGTTTGAGTCTCTGAAGCTTCTGAATCGACCTGAAAACACGAGATAGTAACGATCCCAATCTCAATTCAAAATGACTTTGTGGGTGATCTGACCCTGAACATCAATGTCATAAATAATTGGAATTGCAGTTCCTAACTCAACATTGACAATCTCCTCTTCAGATAGGGTTTCCAGGTGCTTGATGATCGCACGGAGGGAGTTACCGTGCGCTGCAATCAACACATTATCCTCGGCGATTAAGTGGGGCAAAATGCGATCGCAGAAAAATGGCACGGTGCGCTTCACGGTGTCGGCTAAACTTTCGCCACCCGGTGGAGCCACAGCATACGATCGCCGCCAGAGTTGCACCTGCTCTTTGCCAAATTTTACGGCGGTTTCCGCTTTGTTGAGTCCTTGTAGTTCACCATAGTAGCGTTCATCCAGCATCGCTGAAAGATAAACGGGTAGCTCCTGTGCGGGATCGCCTTTGTATTTGTCCCAGCCATGCCAGTCCGCATCATCCACATCATGTTTGATGATGGGAATTCTCCCATCGCAAAGATCATCGCCCTCAGTCAGGATGATGATGGCGGTTTCAATGGCACGGAACAGCAGACTGGTGAAACACACTCGGACTTGATAGGTTTCGAGTTTGTCAGCGGCGATCGTCGCCTCTGCCCGTCCCTGTGCGCCTAAGGGAACATCAACCCAGCCAGTAAATTTATTCTCCGCGTTCCAGAGGCTCTGTCCGTGGCGAATCAAAATTAATTTAGCCATTGTATTTTATCTTGGCAGATTGAGAGTTAGTACAGAGATGCTGGCACTAGAGCGCCAACGTATCAAAAATGTCACGCAAAATCTTTGCGGAATGAATCAACTGTTTTTGCTCTGTGTCATTGAGGGTGATGTTGACCGTCTTAATCACACCTTTCTCATTTACAACAGAAGGCAGGCTCAGACAAATATCGCGAATGCCGTAGAAATCATGCACCAGAGAGCTAACGGTAAGGACGCGCTCCTGTCCATGTAAGATAGCTTTGACAATTTCAGTCGCCGCCAATCCAATAGCATAGGAAGTCGATCCTTTGCGTTTGAGGATTTCGTAGCCAGCGTTTTTAACCCGCTCAGAAATCTCCTCTAGTTCGGCATTGCCTGGAGATGGACTACTTTCGCGATCGCACAAAGGCATTCCGGCAATATTCACCTTGCTCCAAATAGGCACTTCACTATCGCCATGCTCGCCAATGATGTAAGCATGAACACTGTGGGGATCAATGCCCATTTTCTTTGCCAACAGGGTACGAAACCGGGCAGAGTCGAGTACGGTGCCAGAACCAATCACCTTAGCAGCCGGAAAACCGGAGAGCTTAAACGTCACGTAAGTCATAATATCCACTGGATTGCTGACAATCAGCAGGGTGGCATTGGGGCAATATTTGACAACATCTGGGATTAATTCTTTAAAGATAGCAACGTTGCGAACCATCAGATCCAGGCGGCTCTCTCCCGGTTTCTGACTAGCTCCAGCCGTAATAATTACCAGGTCTGCATTCTGTCCAACATCAGCAACAGTACCCGCTTTAATCTCAACAGGTTCCACAAAAGGAACGCCGTGCATCAGATCCATCACCTCTCCCTGAAGCCGATCGGTGTCGATATCTTGAAGAATCAACTCATCAAAACAGTTTTGGATCATCATGGAATAAGCGCACGCCATCCCCACCTGTCCGGCACCAATAATGACTCCTTTGCGAAGACGGATGTTAACTTTAGTTTCAAGGCTGGAATTGGGCGTAAAGAGGGTTTCAAACATATTATTAGGCTACTGCAAGAGTTTCTAAGCAATGATGCACTTACCAGGAGTGGAGCGCCCGGAGTTGCGATGTTTTTTTCAATTGATGTGCCTGCATCCGCGTCAAGACATCATCCAGCATCGTCACAGCTTCAGCAACAAAGGGTCCCTTGTTGAGCATGACGCACTCAGCCTGTTCTGCCATTGCCGCATCCGTCATTTCTGCCCGTGAGGGAATGCCCTTTTTCACCAGGTTCTCTAGCACTTGAGTTGCCCAAATCACCGGGATATGAGCCGCCTCGGAGAGCCAGAGAATTTCTTCTTGAATTTCAGCCAGTCGTTGATACCCGATCGCGATCGCCAAATCGCCTCTTGCAATCATCACAGCAAAGGGCTGCTGACCTGCCGCTTGCACAATTAATTCCGGTAAATTACTAACCGCTTGGGGCGTTTCGATCTTAGCCATAATGGCAATTTCGCGGGGTTGAGGCATCCGTGCGACCAACTCCTGCTGGAGTAGCTTGATATCATCGGCAGATTGCACAAACGAATAGCCCACAATATCGGCATGGGCGGCGACAAAATCCAAATCCTGTCGATCTTTATCCGTCAGCGGGCTGAGTTGCAAATCGGTACCAGGGAAGTTAAGCCCCTTGTCTGGCAGCAGTTTACTTCCCTTCAAACTGGCATGAGTGATACGGAGGAGAACACCCTGATCGGTGAGAGCTTCCACCCGCGCGCCAATCCGACCATCATCAATCCAGGCGGTTGCACCCACCTGCAAGCGATCAATCACTTCGGGCAAAGTACAGGTTGCGTGGAAACAGGTTGCATCTTTCGGATTCGAGAGACCATGGGTTAAAACCAGACAGTCTCCTTGCAGGATGCGATGTTTATGCTCAGGCGCGATCACTTCACCAAGCCGGGGTTTCGGTCCTGCCAAATCCATCAAGATTTTGCACGATTGTCCAGTCTCTTTCTCTGCCCGACGAACATTGCTAATCATTGCCTCCCAAAGGTCAGCGTTGTCATGGGCACAGTTAATGCGGACACAGTTGGTGCCGCGCTGAAGCAGATCCCGCATAAAGTCGTCATCGCTGGCGGCTTCGGT
>CASBQE010000286.1 GCA_949127665.1 Synechococcales cyanobacterium PMM_0083 | reverse complement strand
GGGTTGGGATCATCAAGGGGATACAGTAAAGCAGCGCGCAACGCTTGAATGACGGCGGATGTAACGCAATACATCGATCGCTGAAAGGTGATCCCCAGTTGAACCAGCATGTCATCTTCACCCCGGCAATGCTTTTTGTAGTATTCGACCAAGTAGGGCGGCAAAAAGTGGAGCATGTCTTGGGCTAACAGCGTGGGGGGAATGCCTGCCGTACCCACCGGAAATTTATCGGCATAGAGTACGCCGTAGTGAAAATCCTGTTGGTCGTCGGGAACTTGCCCTGCTTGGGCGTTGTAAGATTTGGTGCCTCGGAAGGGAGCCGTGCGATAGAACACTGCTTCTACATAGGGGAGTGCTGCTTCATATAGCCAAGTGAACCCTTTAGACTTGGGAATAATTTCGTAGCACTCGCCTCGAATGTAGACATGGTGGTAAATGGGGCGACCAGCGATCGCAAAAATTCCGTTGGTCAAAAAGTTCATGGCATCCGGGACGCTGGCAATTTTGCCCTCATCATAGAGATCGGACATTTCAAAGAAAACAGGAGCCATCACTTCCCAAAACAAACCCAAGTTGGCATAGTAGGAAGACTGACGGCACTGCTCCAAAAACATATCTGGGAAGAGTTTGTATAAGCCCAGCATTGCTGGATTGCCTTTGAAGTAAGCCCGAATTGCGCGATCAGCGTTGGCTTTATATTCGTCACTATCTAAATAGGGATCAAATTGATTGACGGGGGCATACATATTGCGGTGCCACAGCATCGCTTGCATACAGGCTTCGGCAAATTCCATGTTGATGCGATCGTGCCAAAGATGATGCAACAAGCGCGGCAAATTCTTCGTTTCGCCCTTCAGCATAAATTCCTCTAGTTCTGGGTGAACCGTTGCTGGTCCTCGCCAAAATCGTAGATCGGCATCGTCCCCTGCATAGTGGTTATGCCGTTGCAGGTATTCATCGGAAATAAAATACTTAAAAAATGGCAAAGGATTCAGAAATACCTGCTCACCAATATATAAAAGGTCGCGCCAGTAAAAATCCATTGGCACCGCATAAGCTTTGTAGATACCAATGATTTGCATCAGGTTTTCTGGAGTATCGGGCAGCATGGCTCCTCCCGCTTCCAGTCGATAGATGATGTCAGCGTGGGGATGGTTGGAAGGCGGAATTTTGGTGGTTGGGGCGGACATGTTCATAGGTTCTAGCCACTGGAGAATAGGGGTTTATGGGGAAGTGCGGAGTGCGGCGTTGCGGAGGTGAAGAGGCTCTTGAAACGATTATGGCGATCGCTGCGAACCCACACATTTAAGTGAAGCCACACATTTAAGGTCACAAACGGTCAGCACTGTTCAAAGTTTGGGCGATTCCCGTGAAGGAGACGTTTGGCGAAATCGCAGGTTGATTGATCGCGATCGGGCGATTGATTGGAGCCGCTGCTGCTAACGCTGCCGTGGTTGTTTCACTCCACCGGACTAACCAAGTAGGCTGAACGCCCAAGAAAACGATTAACCCAGTCAAAATCAAAGCGGGAGTCTGTTCTTTCCAAGTGACGCGGGGATAGTAAGCTATTTTATTGTCTAGGCGACCGAAACAAGTCCGGTTTAGCAAAATGACAAAATAAACGGCGGTCAATCCTGTCCCAGCCACGCACAACAGGGTTGGCAGCGGAAAAGTCGTAAAGCTCCCTTGGAACACCAAGAACTCCGCAATAAACCCGACCATTCCCGGAATCGCTGCGCTTGCCATGCCTGCCAATATCAACAGAGAACTGGTGAGCGGCAATCCTCGAATTGGGTTGAGTAGCCCGTTCAACACATCTAGGTCGCGGGTGCCCACTTTCACTTCAATCACACCCACAATGTAAAACAGTAGCGCCAAAATCAAGCCATGACTGACCATTTGCGAGACAGCACCCACCATACTCAACGGAGTCAGAGCCGCCATTCCCAGCATGACGTAGCCCATGTGTCCGATGGAGCTGTAGGCAACCATCCGCTTAATATCTTTTTGGGCGATCGCTGCCAACGCTCCATAGATCACACAGCTTGCCGCCAGCCAAGACAACGCCGGGGTGACTAACGACCAGGTTTCAGGAAATAAGCCAATGCCAAATCGGACTAAACCATAGGTTCCCAGCTTTGCCAGTACCCCACCGAGCAAAATCGCCGTGGGCGTGGAAGCTTCCACATAGGCATCGGGTAGCCAAGTATGCAACGGAATTAGGGGGATTTTGATGCCAAAGCCAATCAGCAACAGAGTTAGCAAAATCAACTGGGTTCGCTGGGGCAAATCAGCCGTGGAAATGGCATTGTAATCAAAACTACCCGAACCAGACAGCCAGACCGTTGCCAAGAATGCCGCCAGAATGAGGATGCCAGAGGTTGCTGTGTAGATCAAAAACTTCATTCCGGCATACTCGCGTTTGGCTCCGCCCCAAATCACGATCAACAGATAAAACGGAATTAGCTCTAACTCATAGAACAAAAAGAACATCAGCAGGTTTTGTGCCATTAAGGCTCCTGCCATGCCTGCATTGATCAAAAAGACCAAAGAGTAGAACAGGCGAGGACGCTGCATCACCTGCCCTTTGGCAACTAAAGACTCCGCGCTGTAGATCACACCCAAGGTGAGAAAATTACTCAACATCACTAAAGGCAGCGATAAGCCATCCACTGACAAGGAATAATTAATGCCCAACGTGGGAATCCAAGGTAGATATTCCTGCATCTGCATGGTGGCAGTGGATATATCAAACTGGGTAAATAGAACCGCTGTCCAGACTAGAACGACACTAGCGATCGCGATCGCGCCTAACCGAAATCGACTGGCAGCGATCGTCCCCGGCAAGAAACCCATCACAGCAGCACCGAGCAAAGGCAACCAAATTAAGGTACTAAGCATAGATTTAAACAGCAGTAATAAAGATCTAGAGGGATGCTAACCAACGGTTTGATGCATGAAATTTGCCGCAAATACCAATGCCATATTGGTTAACAACGGAAAGCACAGGAAGAATCCGAGCAACACCACTCCCAATAAAATAGTGAGGGCGTAGGACTGCGACTGTCCAGAGGTGCTGTATTTCAGATTTTGTCCACTAAAAATAGTGACAGAACCAAACAAATTCACCACCCCATCCACTAAATATTGATCGATCCAGGCGGTTATCTGAGAAATCAGATCGACTCCAAACACAAAGCTAGAACGGTATAACGTGGGTGTATAAAAGTCGTAAGCTACAAGATTTTGTAAAGATTGCACCGGAAAGCGGACGGGTTTGGGGACGACATTGCCTAAATAAATCAGCGCACTGAGGCTAACGCCCAAAATGCTAGACCCAACTAGCAGCAGCGCCATGCTCATATCGATTGCTATCCAGTTTGGCAACAGGTCGCAGGCTTGCAATACCAAGGGCACATGCAATGTGAAACCCAGCAGAACCATCATGGGCAACATCATGGGCCAGTGAACTTCGGGCGATCGCTGTGCCATGAGTTTTGCTTCCCCGCCAAACAGCAGGCAAAACACCCGTGTTAGCCCAAAAGTCGTCAAAACATTCACCAGTAGCAGCACACCCACCAACCAAGGGTGAGTTTCTCGCAGCCCATCGACCAACTCTAAAAGCGCCCAAAAGCTGCCAAATGGCGGAAATGCAATCAGTCCCACTGTTCCTACAATAAATGCCAACCCAGACATAGGACGACGAGACCACAAGCCCCCCAACTGCGTCACATTTTGGGTAATGCTATTCCAAATAATGCCGCCAATGCTCATAATCAGCAGCGCCATAGAAATTGCATGAGTAAACACAAGCATCAGGGCGGCTTCTGTTTGTCCGGCTCCCACCGCAATAAACACAATCCCCATGTAGGCGCTGACTAAATAGGATAGGGTTCGCTTGACATCAATTTGCGCCAGTGCGATCAAAGATCCCCCGACTGCCGTGACTGCCCCAATGAAAATTGTCGTAGAAAGGACAAAGGGCGACAACGCCAGGATCGGCTCCAGCTTCACCAAAACCCAGGCTCCAGTGGCAACCACTACCGAGTTCCGCAGGATTGTCGAAGGAATCGGACCTTCCATTGCCTCATCTAGCCATAGGTGCAGCGGAAACTGGGCGCATTTCCCCATTGGACCTGCAATTAACCCTAATCCAATTAAGGTGATCACAGTCGGATCAACCTCCGCAGTGGTCGCCCACAAAGCCATCTCAGAAAAATTCCAGGTGCCTGTTAGCGGATAAATCGCCAGCACTGCCATCAGCAGAAACAAGTCACCGATCCGTTTGGTTAGGAAAGCATCGCGCGCCCCAGTGACAACAAGCGATTGATTAAACCAGAAACCCAGCAAAAGATAGGTTGCCAGAGTTAATACTTCCATAATCATGTAACTGAAAAACAGAGAATTGCATAGAACAAGCGCCGTCATCCCCGCTTCAAATAGCGCTAACAACGAATAGAAGCGCGCCCAGCCCCAATCCATTTCCATGTAGCCGATCGCAAAAATCTGCGCGAGCAAATTCAGCCCAGAAACGAGAGCGATCGCACCAACGGTAAGCGATGAAACCTGCACTGGAATCGTCAAATCTAGCCCAGCCACATTTAGCCATTCAAAAGACACTTCATAGGGAGGCTGATTCCAGGTTGATGGCAATGCCAAAAGCGCATGAACAAAGGAAAGTGAGGTCATCCCCGCATTAATGTAGCCAGCGGGGCGAGGACCAGTCCGTCGAGTAATCGAAGGAAACCAAATCACCGAGAGTGCTGCACCAATGAGTGAGTAAACAGGCACTAGCCAAATATTTTGAACGAGCAGAGGAGCCATCCAACCACCTTTATTAAAATCAAAATTTTAGTTATGAAAAACTAGCAGCTTAGAAAATCGAAAGACCTAGCAACGCAGCCAAGCAAAGTATTTGGTTTTTTCAATCTTCAACCTAATTACTATTTAGCACAATCGATGCCTAAAAAGTGAATATGCTTATCCGATTTATGGTTGAACCAGATGGCTCTGTTTGCTGTTGCAGCGGAAACTCAAACAAATATCAAAATCTATGATAATTGCTATGAATTTTGCCTATTTACGTTGCCTGTTGCCTATTGAAAAAACTTTAATAAATCTATAGGTTGAACTCTATCCGTGGGAAAATGACTTTTCTACCCGATCCTAATCAAGGCACTTTTGAATTTATTCAACGTAAAAACAAACTTTATTTCATCTCTAAGAATAATTTAATTTTAACCATTAGTTTGTTTGGATGAAATCTACATTCTAATTTGAGCCTTTTTATGAGTAAAGATGATTATTCAACGGATCAAGGTAGCCAAACTATCCCATCAAAATAACAGTATCGATCACATGAATGATGCCGTTATCTGCTTCTATATCTGCTGCTAAAACAGTTGCATTCTTCACTTCAAAAGTCTCTGAGCAGTCAATCGGAATGACCGATCCTTCGACCGAAGTGACGGTGCCCAATTGGGCTAGATCAGCTTTGGTTAACTTTCCTGAAACAACATGAAACGTCAGAATACGAGCAAGCTGAGGAATATTTTGAACTAAGGTTTGAATAGTTCCAGGTGGAAGTTTAGCAAAGGCATCATCATTGGGAGCAAACACGGTGAAAGGTCCAGGACTTTTGAGCGTTTCAACTAATCCTGCGGCTTGGACGGCAGCGACTAGTGTGGTGAACGATCCAGCGCCTACTGCAATATCAACAATATCGGGCATAGAAAACAGGGAGTAGGGAACAGGGATTTTATCAGTTTATTCCAATCTTTTAGATCAAGAAATAGATTTGCGCGATCGCGACAAAATATAAATTCTTGACTATAGATTAGGTTGACAACTTGACTTCGATTAGAAATCACTTTGTTAAAGTTTATTGGTACTAGACCCAAAAAGGTTAAATAAGCGTTGCACGTAACAGAAATTAGCATTATTTGGTTTTTTCAGAAAAACCTTGGATCATCAGAAATTTTGCTAAATGTCCATCTGTGCAACGCTGTTTTGGAAGGGAGCATGAACTCTTGAAAATTATGATAACGTTTAAGTCCATAAACAAAAATCATTGTTTCCGATTAGAATAATCGAATCGAATCTATGATTGTTCCACCATTTGGGAGATCCGCTCTTGAGGCAAGCAACCCTCCATCAGCTTAAGGTGTTTGAAGCAGTCGCTCGCCAGAATAGCTTTACGCGCGCTGCCGAGGAACTATTTTTGACACAGCCGACCGTTTCAATGCAGGTGAAACAACTCTCTAAAGCGGTTGGGTTGCCCCTATTTGAGCAAGTGGGTAAACGGCTATATCTGACGGACGCAGGCAAAGAACTGTATACAACCTGTCAGGAGATTTTTGATCGCATGTCGCAGTTTGAGACGGCGATCGCGGATATCAAAGGTCTAAAGCAGGGGGCACTGAAACTAGCCGTGGTCACCACCGCAAAGTATGTGATTCCTCGGCTTTTGGGACCCTTTTGTCAGCGCTATCCAGGAATCGATGTCTCGCTAACGGTGACGAACCATGAGCATGTAATCGAGAGTTTGGCAAATAATCGCCATGACTTATATATTCTCAGTCAGCCACCAGAAGATTTAGAGGTCGCGATTCATCCATTTTTAGAGAATCCGCTGGTGGTACTGGCATGGCGAAATCATTCTTTAGCGAGTGAAGCAAATATCCCGCTGAAACGATTGGCAGAGGAATTGTTTATTATGCGAGAACCCGGCTCTGGAACGCGCAAAGCTACTCAAAAAGTGTTTGATCAGAGCGGGTTGTCCTTAAAAGTCAAGCTGGATTTGGGCAGTAACGAAGCGATCAAACAAGCGATCGCAGGCGGGCTAGGCATTTCCGTGCTTTCTCTACACACGCTTGCCTTAGAAGGCACAAACAGCCAACTTACTATTTTGGATGTGGAAGGCTTTCCAATTCAAGAGTATTGGTATGTGATTTATCCCGCTGGCAAGCAATTGTCGCTGATTGCCCAAACGTTTTTTGATTATTTGCTGAACGAAGGCAAAACGATTGCCGAACAAACTGCCTTTAAAGGCGTTTTTAGCCAGGGACGCAAACCCGATGGTCATGATGGCGATGAAACCGGAACGCAAAAACTGTGAGCAGCAAATCTATAGAGATTAAAGATATTGAAGAAATTGCTCAGCAAGCTCAATTAGGAGCAGATGTCTCTGAGCATTTCACAGGTCACTTTCAAGCAAAGCAGTAGATTAACATCGCCCTGCCATTAGAGTTG
>CASBQE010000285.1 GCA_949127665.1 Synechococcales cyanobacterium PMM_0083 | reverse complement strand
GTTGGTTTTTCGTCTCCCCAAACGTGTTGATAGATTTGCTCGTGGGTGAGTAGTTGGTTGGGCGATCGCATCAGATAAGCAAGCAGTTGAGTCTCTTTTTCAGAAAGCTCAATTTCGCGAGTTCCACGATAGGCAAGCTGGTTTTCAGGGTCAAGCTCCAGATCGCCCACCTGTAGCCGTCGTGTGGAAGGCTCCAATGCAGCAGTGGGTCGTCTCAACAGCGCCCGGACTCTAGCCAGCAGTTCTCGTAGCTCAAATGGCTTAATCAAATAATCGTCGGCTCCAGCATCCAAACCCTGAACGCGATCGTCAAGCGTGTCTTTGGCAGTCAGGAATAATACTGGAGTCATATTGCCCTGCGATCGCAAAGTTTGGCACACTTCCAAACCTGTTTTTTGGGGCAGCATCCAATCCAAAATCAGCAAATCGTATTGATTCTCTTGAGCAAGTTGATTGCCGCGATCGCCCTCATAAGCGACATCTACCTCATATCCTTCCCGCATCAACAAACGGCTTAGAGGATCTGCCATTTCCACTTCGTCATCAACCAAAAGAATACGCATAAAGCAAAGTACGAGGTGCGAAGTGCAAACTATGATGCGCGAAATGCGAAGCAGAAAATGCAGGTTGCGCTATAAAATATAGCCTACAGTCACTCCTCATTCCTCACTCATTCGCCATTCCTCACTTACTCGCCATTCGTCACTCGTAACTCGTAATTCGTCACTCGTAATTCGTCACTCGTAATTCGTAACTCGTAACTTGCCATTCCCTTATGATTACCGTTGCTTTGCCCAAGGGCGCACTTTTAGATGACAGCATTCGCTTGTTTCAGGCTGTCGGCTTAGACTTCAGCGCTTTTTTAGATAAATCCAATCGCCAGCTTCAGATTTCAGACCCAACGGAAACTGCCAAAGCGCTGTTGGTTAGGGCGCAGGATGTGCCTGTGTATGTGGAATATGGGCAGGCACAGCTAGGCGTTGTTGGTTACGATGTGCTGCGGGAGAAAACCCCGCAAGTGGCGCAGCTAGTAGATTTAGGCTTTGGCGGATGTCGGATGTCTGTGGCGGTGAAAGAGTCTAGCCCCTATCGCTCCTCCTTGAAATTGCCGCTGTATGGGCGGGTTGCCTCTAAATATGTGCAGTGTGCGCGGGAATATTTTGATGCCCTCGATTTACCTGTAGAAATTGTGCCGCTGTATGGCTCGGTAGAGTTGGGACCGATTACTGGCATGGCAGAAGCGATCGTCGATTTAGTTTCTACCGGGCGCACCTTAAAAGAAAACGGCTTGGTCGAAATTGATGTGCTGTATCACAGTACGGCGCGGTTAATTGCCCACCCTCTGAGCTATCGATTGAATGCAGATGGGATTCAGACGGTGATCGAGCAGGTGCGATCGCTCGTATTAGCTCGTGTTTAAAGGGTTTCAGGTTTCAGGTTTCAGGGAAACGAAAGAATCAGGGTTAAGTTAGTTCGTCAGTTCACTAGCTGTACTCATCTTCTGAAACCTGAAACCTGATGTTCCTGGCTGCCCTCATCTTCTGAAGCTTGAAACCCGAAACCTGTTCCCTGAAACCTGCTTCTCAGTCTGGCAGAATGTAGCGAGAGAGAATACTCATTACTTCGCCCGGATTGGCAGTAGGAAGTAGTGGACTCCATTCTCTTACTTCGGCAAATCGGAGCCGATGCAGGGTTTGAATGGTAGTTGTTACGCCTCGACGAGAGCCAATGACCAAAATCTTTAACGATTCACGATCGCTTAAGGGCGGCTCAACAGGAGCTTCAATTGCAGCAGACACAGAAGTTTTACGGTCAACCAGTAGAAAATTTTCCGACATAAATAGACACCTCTAGAGAGGCGAGATAGCGGTGAATAGAAGTCTAAATTGCAGAATTGCTAGCGCCAGCAGATCGTCAATCGCTATAGACATTTTACACGGTAGCGGCGTATGTGTCTAGATTTGGCTCAACGGTTCAATTCTTCTAGATTTAAGCTCGCCGCCCGACACCCGACACCCAATCTCTAGCTGCCAAACTGATGATACTTATGCCAATGGTTGGCAATATCAATTCGGCGACACAGCCAAACGCGATCGCGCTGTTGCACATAATCTAAAAATCGCGCTAGAGCAGCGGAGCGTCCGGGTCTGCCCACGATGCGACAGTGCAGCCCCACACTCATCATTTTGGGTGCGGTTTCGCCTTCCTCATACAGCACATCGAAAGCATCTCGCAGATAAGTAAAAAACTGATCGCCAGAGTTGAAGCCTTGAGCAGAGGCAAAGCGCATATCGTTGTTATCTAGGGTGTAAGGAATTACTAAATGAGGCTTGCCATATTCGGTCGTCCAGTAAGGCAAATCATCGGCATAGCTGTCGGCATCATATAAAAAGCCGCCTTCTTCTACGACAAGCTTACGGCTAAAGGGGCTAGTGCGCCCGGTATACCAGCCTAATGGGCGATCGCCCGTGACTTCCGTATGAATCGCGATCGCCTGCTGGAGATGCTCCCGTTCGGCTGCTTCACCAAAATATTTGTAGTCAATCCAGCGATAGCCATGACTGGCAATCTCCCAGTCTGCGTCTTTCATCGCTGCCACCGCCTCTGGATTCCGTGCCAAAGCCATAGCTACACCATATACTGTCACCGGAATCTGGCGCTGCGTAAACAATCGATGCAATCGCCAAAACCCCGCCCGACTGCCATACTCGTAGCACGATTCCATATTCATGTGCCTTAGCCCCATCAAAGGAACCGCACCTACAATTTCAGATAAAAACGTTTCGGAAGCCTGATCGCCATGCAAAATGCAGGTTTCGCCGCCCTCTTCGTAATTGATCACAAACTGCACCGCAATTCGCGCTTGGTTCGCCCACTGGGGATGAATCGGATTGGAACCATAGCCCACCATATCTCTTGGATAGTCTTTAGACATTGCAGCGGCTCCCTTTTCATCACTTGAGTAATTTTCAACACTCATCGGTTTTTGATAGAGGAATTTGGACTATCTTAATTCTCAGGATGAGCAATCCTTGATAATTACAAGCATTTGTCCTGCGGTCAGTGATTATGAGTGAGTTGCTTGAACCTGCGATCGCCCAACTGCCAACTTTGTCGGGTGATGAGCAAGATCATGCCTTTGTGTGAATCAACACAAAGTACGCAGCGTTCAAGTTTACTGGCGCTCTTCTCAAAACCTTTGCTCCAGTCTGAAAGCGCTACTATTCCTAAAAAGCTGGTGACAAGACTCGAACTTGCGACCGGCGGTTTACAAAACCGCTGCTCTACCAACTGAGCTACACCAGCGTCATACCCGAATAAACACGGCAGCAAATTCCGAACTAAGTCGATAAAGTACTCACGTCTTTAAACATGGTAAACGATACTACCTCTATCACATTCATCAAGTAAAGCTTTTTAGATAATTGAATTTCAGCCTGCACAGAATAAGCTCGATGGAATAAGGGGCTTATGGAAGTTGAAAATTTAATTCGGCAATTCTCATTGTCTGAGCATCCCGCTCACGGACAAGATCCCCGCCTTGCAATTACCTGAGTATTTTCTTAACTCTCACAAGCCAACTCACATGCTCCCATGCCAATCTCTCTTTAGAGAGTCTAAATACGTAAAAGACGCTAGCTCTCAGTTGACCTATAGAGTGTTTATCATTTGCCTATACGTAAGCACTCTGATCTGGTTTGTTTAGATGAATTTTTGATTGGGATTAACTTACGTCGCTGTTTTCAATTGCGTAGAAATGTTACTTTTAGTAGTGAGATGACTGCTCTAAATATGATCGCTTGAATTAATTATTTCTCGATTAAGAAAGGATTATGATTTCATAAAAATATCCGCAAAATAAATATTTCATTGAATTTAGTTTCTTTCAAATTATTAACTTTAATTAGTGGTTTCAATTTTTGGTATGAATATCATTGAAATTCAAGAAAATTTAGAGCATTCGGTTGAAATGAATTTGGACATGCAGTCTCAAATTAAAGACCTTTATCTTCACCATTATTCGGTTGAAATAGAGCAATTTGGAATTGATGTTTCAAGGGCTTTCAAAAAAAAATCGGATCTTCCTGGTGTGTTATTGATGAAAAATAGCGCACTTTTTGGGATGCTTTCTCGACGGCACTTCTTAGAATTATTAAGCCGACCCTATGGTCCAGAATTATTCTTGAAGCGCCCGATCAGGATGTTGTATGCATCTGCTCAACATAACGTGTTAGTAATGCCGGGAGTAACCCCAATTGCTGAAGCAATTTATCAAGCATTGGCGAGATCTCCTGAGTTGCTATATGAACCGATTGTGGTTCAAATCTCTGCTGAGTCATATTCTTTATTAGAAGTTCATCATCTTCTACTAGCGCATTCTAAAGTTCATGAACTGACTATTAGGCTACTCCATGAACAAACTGAAGCTAAATTAATTCAAACTGAGAAGATGGCAAGCCTGGGAGAGATGGTAGCAGGGATAGCTCACGAGGTGCTAAATCCGGTAAATTTCATATGGGGAAACATTGCGTATTTGCAGAATTATGTCAATGATATTTTGCAGGTTGTTTCAGCTTATGAAGAAGAGTATCCTCAGTTGATCCCCGCGATCGCAGACTTGAAAGAAGAGCTTGAGTTTGATTTTCTGATACAAGATCTTCCTCAAATTGTTACCAGCATTAAAATCGGCGCAGAACGCCTTACGAAAATTAGTGGCGCTTTGAAAAACTTTTCTCATATGGATGAAGCCATTCAGCGTCCAGCGGATATTCATGAGTGTTTAGATAACACCTTGCTGATTTTAGGTAGCCGCATCAGAAATTTTGTTGAAGTCGTTAAAAACTATGGAGATTTGCCCTTAATCAATTGCTATGCAGGGCAACTCAGCCAGGTTTTTACCAACCTCATTGGAAATGCTGTGGATGCTCTATCTGAACAGAGCGAGTCTTCACCTAAATCAAAGTGGCAGCCTTGTATTGAAATCTCGACCGGTCTTTTAAGGCGAGAAATTCCAGGCGATCGCACAACTGAGTGGATCGCGATCGCGATTCACGACAATGGTTCTGGCATTCCCGCCGAAGTGCAATCTCGCATTTTTGAAACCTTTTTTACTACTAAGCCCATTGGCAAAGGAACGGGGCTTGGTTTAGCAATCAGCCGCCAAATTATTGTAGAAAAGCATGAGGGGCATCTTAATCTTGTATCCGATTTAACCAGCGGCACCACTTTTGAGGTGCTATTGCCGATTACTTGAGCCTAGCAAATTCCGCTGATTGCTCCACGATTGCAAGTAACTGAGATAGAATTATTAAGGCTTCTTTACCAGCATTTGCCTTAGGTTTACTGAAAAATTCCTTAAGAAGCCACTATTTCTAGACTTCTCACTCTTAGCGGAACGGTTTTATGACTCTGCCAATTCGCAATGTTGCCATCATTGCTCACGTTGACCATGGCAAAACGACTCTTGTTGATGCCTTACTGAGACAGTCGGGCACATTTCGAGAAGGCGAGGAGGTGCCAATTTGCGTCATGGATTCCAATGACTTGGAGCGCGAGCGCGGCATTACAATCTTGTCGAAAAATACGGCTGTTCGCTACAAAGATACTCTGGTTAATATCGTCGATACTCCCGGACACGCAGACTTTGGTGGCGAAGTGGAGCGGGTGCTGGGCATGGTGGATGGTTGCATCTTGATTGTGGATGCCAACGAGGGTCCAATGCCTCAGACGCGCTTTGTGCTGAAGAAGGCTCTGGAGAAGGGTTTGCGTCCCATTGTTCTAATCAATAAAATTGACCGTCCTCAGGCTGATCCCCATGGAGCCGTAGACAAGGTTTTAGATCTGTTTTTAGAACTGGGTGCCGATGAGGATCAGTGCGATTTTCCATACCTGTTTGCATCAGGAATATCGGGTTTTGCGATCGACCATTTAGAAGACGAACCTGTTGACATGAAGCCGCTTTTTGAAGCGTTTTTGCGGCACGTTCCGCCTCCGGTCGGCGATCCAACTGCACCCCTTCAGCTTCAGGTCACCACGATCGACTATTCCGAGTATGTGGGTCGAATTATTATTGGCAAAATCCACAATGGTGTGATTCGCATGGGGCAGCAGGCAGCGCTCGTGACCGAAACAGGCGCGATCGTCAAATCCAAAATCAGTAAGCTGATGGGGTTTGAAGGCTTAAAGCGGATTGATATTGAGGAAGCTTCGGCTGGCAACATTGTGGCGATCGCGGGGTTTGCCGATGCCAACATTGGTGAAACTGTGACTTGCCCTAACGATCCTCAAGCACTGCCCTTGATTAAAGTGGATGAACCAACGCTGCAAATGTCGTTCTCTGTGAATGATTCACCGTTTGCAGGTCAAGAAGGTCAGTTCGTTACCTCTCGCCAAGTGCGCGATCGCTTAATGCGCGAACTTGAAACCAACGTGGCTCTGCGGGTTGAAGAAACCGATTCTCCCGATAAACTGCTGGTTTCGGGTCGGGGTGAACTTCATCTCGGCATTTTGATTGAGACCATGCGGCGAGAAGGCTACGAATTTCAGGTTTCTCAGCCACAAGTCATTTTTCGGGAAGTCAGCGGTCGCCCTTGCGAACCGTTTGAAACCTTGGTGCTTGACGTGCCCGATTGGGCATCAGGAAGCTGCATCGAGCGTTTGGGTCAACGCAAAGCTGAGATGCAAGATATGCTAGTCGGGAGCAATGGACGCACCCAGCTAGAGTTTACAGTGGCTGCCCGTGGGCTGATTGGTTTTCGGGGAGAGTTTATGCGGCTTACCCGTGGTGATGGCATCATGAACCATAGCTTTTTGGACTATCGCCCCTTGGGTGGAGAGGTTGAGTCTCGCCGCAATGGAGTTTTGATTTCCTTTGATGAAGGAGTTTCCACGTTCTACGCCATGAAAAATGCCGAAGATCGGGGACTATTCTTTATTTCGCCTGGAACCAAAGTGTATAAAGGCATGATTGTGGGCGAAAATAATCGCTCTCAAGACCTGGAAATCAACATTTGCAAGACCAAACAGTTGACTAACCACCGAGCATCAGGCGGCGAAGAACTGGTGCAACTGCAAGCTCCGATGGATATGAGCTTAGAGCGCGCCTTAGAGTACATTGGACCTGACGAACTGCTGGAAATTACTCCAGAATCGATTCGTCTACGGAAAATGTCGAAAGAAAAGCGCTTAGCAAAACGTTAGTCTGTTTTTATCTCAGATTGCAGCCTCAGTATCATAAGAATAGAGAGATAGACCGCAAGCTCTTGGATGCAAAACATCGTCAAGCAGCTAGGTCATCTCTCTATTTAACTATTTAAGCTACGTATTCAAACTCAACAAAGAAAAATCTCTTGCTTAAATTGTTAAAGCGTGAGATTTTTGATTAATTGGAACTCAAGCTGCGATCGCTGTTTATCATCCTAATTAATGACTGCAATCTACCGTGAGATCTGGGAATTGCTGCGATCGCCCCTGGCTGCAAGAGTCGCGATCGCGGGAATTCTAGTCAGCCAAATCACTGTTCTCTTTGGGGTAATCTATCCTGCCGCCGCCCAAAACATCGTCACCGATGGCACTTTGGGTCTTCCTGCGCAAGCCATTCCTATTACCCCCAACGGCACTCTTAATAATCCGGCTCAGCCCAACTTACCTACGCTCTACCCTAATGCTTACATCATTCAAGAAGCCTTGGGACGAGCAGTTGGCGACAACCTATTCCATAGCTTTGGTCGTTTCAACCTCAGCAATGGCGAGTCGGCGGTCTTTCAAAGCGGGGGCAATATTCGCAACATTTTGTCGCGAGTCACTGGGGGCAATGCCTCGATCATTGATGGGCTGATTCAAACCCAAAGCACTAACGTCAATTTGTTTTTAATTAATCCCCTGGGGATTGTGTTTGGTGCGAATGCCAAGTTGGATGTTGGCGGGGAAAATGGGCGGGGTAGCTTTGTTGCCACCACTACCGATGCTTTGGTGTGGGGCAATGATCCCACTCGTCAGTTTAATGCACGCAATCCCAGCGGAGCAGCCAGCTTACTAACATTAGTTGGCGACCCCAGCGGCTTTTTAGTGGGTCAAACCCGACCCGGCGCGATCGCGGTCAATGGGAGTCAACTAAATGTATTTCCCAATCAGCGATTGCTGTTTTTGGGCGGTGATTTCACTCAAACCCGTGGAGAACTGTTTGCTCAGGGGGGGCAGATTGAAATTGCTGCGGTCGCGGGTGCGGGAACGATTGGCTTAAACCTAGACAATCCCGCTAACTTTGGCTTCGCTATTCCCAATACGATGCAGCGGGCAGATGTTTTGATCAATGGCGGAGTGATTAATACCAGTGCCAGAGACACCCCAAGTGGAGACATTTCCATTCAGGCGAAAACGATTACCGTCACGAATGAAAGCCGACTGTTTGCAGAAACCGCTGGAGCCGGGGACGCAGGCGACATCTACCTGGTTGCCTCGGACTCAATTGAGGTTAGCAACCAATCGACGTTGCAAAGCGTTGTCAGAGCTGGCGGCGTGGGGGATGGCGGCGTGGTCTTTTTGCGGGCACCGGGCACGGTTTCTATCCTGAATGGCTCAGGGCTTTTTAGCGTGATTGATCAAGGCGGGAGCGGCAAGTTTGGCAGTAATGATTTTGCTGGCAATGTGTTTGATGCGGTGCTGGGTCGTGCAGGTAAGCCGATTGTGGGATCGGTGTTTGTTGATGCAGGGTCGCTTCTGCTATCCAATGGCTCGGTGTTAAACGCTAGCACTGCGGGAAATGGGAATGCGGGTGCAGTGCTGGCATTGGCTCAAGATAGTATCACCATCACGAATGGCAGCGCGATCGGCAGTATTGTTTACGACACAGCAACCGGCAGCGCTGGCGGGGTGATTTTAGCCGCTAACTCCATTTTGATTGATCGTGCATCCGCTCTAACGACTTCAACCTTTGGCAATGGGGATGCGGGGTTGATTTTGGCAGTTGCCCGCGATCGCATCACAATCGACGGCAACAGCAGCGGCATTTTTAGTGCAGTCGCATCCGGAGTCTCCCAAACAGCAGGCGCTATCGTGATTGGGTCGAACTCCCTTGTGCTGCAAAATGGGGCAAGAATTAGCGTGGATAATGCGGGTAGCGGATCGGCTGGAGATATTTTTATTACGAGTCTGGTAGTCTATCTCAATCAGGGCGCTCAAATTTCAGCCATCACTAAATCTGGGCAAGGCGGCAACATTGAGTTTCAGGTGGGCGTTTTAATCCTGAATAACAACAGTAATATTTCCACGGAGGCTGGCACGGCTGAGGCAGGAGGAAATGGCGGTAATGTTTCTATTACGGGCAGCACGTTTCGTTTTGGACGCGATCGCGCATTCATAGTTTCTGGTAAACCCATTGGCAACAGCAACATCCGAGCGAACGCATTTACAGGCAATGGCGGCGGCATTTCCATCCTCGCATACAAGCTGACCGATATTGCCCGACGAGCCGATGTAACCGCAACCAACGACATTGATGCTAGCTCCCGATTTGGGTTAAGTGGCACAGTCAACCTTAGCGTTTTAGATATTGACCCAGACCGGGGCACCGTTGCATTGACGGGTCGCCTCACGGATGTCACCAACCTAATTGCTGAGGGCTGCGATTCTAGAGGAAAGCTGTCGTCAGGTCGGTTGATCAGCACAGGGCGCGGTGGATTGCCTAGTAACCCCGTGGAAACCTTGGCAGATGAAACTGTAGTAGCTAACTGGGTCGTAGTGCCAGAGCGAAATCAAGCCTCTGAACGGCAACCTGTTCAGCAGAATATTGCAGAAGCTGCGAGGCGTGTAGAATCAGCGGATCTTGACTTCGGAAGTCTTGGGGATGCACCCGACAGCAACGATCGCCTTCAATCGGTACGACCCACCTTTGATAGCCCTAAACCCACCTCGCCTGCATCCCAAGCTCACCCGCCATCCTATGAAATTGTTGAAGCGCAGGGTTTGGAATTGGATGCCGATGGTGCTGTGACGCTCGTTGCTCATGCAAAAACCGCTGAACTGCAAATTCCGTGGTTCTTGCCGGGAACTTGCCCAGTGCCCTAATAAATGGTCAACTTTGATTCGACGAATAGAGGATGATTGAGAGGATATTTTTTGAGGGTTTTTAAACTCCAAAAAATTCTTGATAGAACACTCGCCCATTTTGTGAGGAGATGATCAGAAGTTGTGAATACCAAGCCATTTAATGCCCCCCTTGGTTTGTTCGGTTTGCTCGTGTCTATGTCGTTCTGTCCCACCGCGATCGCTCAAGTGCCTGCGGGATTAGACCCACGAGGGAATCCGCCGCCCTCTTTACAGCCGCAGCCGATTCCTAGAATTGAACCGATTCCGTCGCCCGACCAGCTTTTGCCGCCTTCTCCAGTCACGCCTGACTCGCCTGATCAGCTTCCAGTGGATGCGCCCCAAAATATTCAGGTGACAAAGTTTGTGGTGGTTGGCAGTACAGTTTTTTCTGATAGAGAGTTGACTGAAGCGATTACCAAATCGATTGGGGCAATTCCACCCACAGGGCGCACCATTTCCTTAACGGAGTTATTTCAAGCGCGATCGGCAGTGACCGATCTCTATGTTAGTCGTGGCTACCTGACATCCGGGTCATACATTCCGCCTCAAAAGCTGCAAAGCGGCATCATAGAAATTCGAGTGGTGGAAGGCAGTCTAGAAGATATTCGGGTGACGGGCACCACGCAGTTAAATCCAGGATATGTTTCCAGCCGAATTGGGATTGCAACAAAGGCACCTTTGAATCGCGGTCGCCTATTACAAGCATTACAACTGCTGCAATTAAATCCGCTGATTGCCAATATTTCGGCAGAGCTATCGGCAGGATCTCGCCCCGGCACGAGTTTACTAGAAGTCAAAGTGACGGAAGCCAAATCTGCCTCGGCGACCTTTACAGTTGATAATGCGCGGGTGCCCAGTGTGGGTAGCGTCCGAGGGCAAGCATCGGGCTTGGAACAAAATCTACTGGGTTTTGGAGATGCGCTTAGCGTTTCGTTTACTAAAACCAGTGGCAGCACCGCAGTAGATTTTGGCTATACCGTTCCGGTGAGTCCATACAACACAACCATCAGCTTTAGCGCCGGATTTTCTAATAGTGAAGTGATTGAAGCGCCCTTTGACATCCTGGATATTAAGTCCAGTTCCAACTACTTTGAACTAACCGCCCGTCACCCGCTGATTCAAACCCCCACTCAAGAATTGGCGGTTGGACTAACGCTGGGTCGCCGCACTACGCGCACCGAATTGTTGGGCGATATTCCCTTCCCTAGCCCCGGTGCCGACACAGAAGGACGCACCACAGAATCCGTGGTGCGCTTTTTTCAGGAATACACTAAGCGCAGTAGCCAATCGGTGTTTGCGGTGCGATCGCAGTTTAACTTTGGCGTGGATGCGTTGGGTTCCACGGTGAATGTTGAGCCGC
Organism: Synechococcales cyanobacterium PMM_0083; assembly: GCA_949127665.1. Classification (GTDB taxonomy): domain Bacteria; phylum Cyanobacteriota; class Cyanobacteriia; order Leptolyngbyales; family Leptolyngbyaceae; genus ULC077BIN1. Next base: position 5,305 of record CASBQE010000285.1, on the reverse strand, counting down.
CCGATACTCGGTTTTTTGCTTGGAGGGCACAGGCGCAGTGGGTGCGGTTGCTGGCACCCGAAATGCTCTTGATTGTGCGCGGTGATTTGCAGTTGGGCGATCGCCCCTTGTTGCCAGTCGAGCAATTTGGCGTGGGAGGGCAGTTGAGTGTCCGGGGGTATCGCCAAGACTTGCTGCTAACCGATAACGGAGCGTTTGGGTCTGCCGAAGTGCGAATTCCCATACTGCGTTTGCCAAAACAGCAGGCATTGCTGCAATTGACTCCCTTTGTCGATTATGGGCAAGGATGGAACAACGGCGAATCTCCTAATCCCGACCCAAGCGCTTTAGTCTCGGCTGGATTTGGGCTACGGCTGCAAGTGAGCAATAACTTTACCGCCCGGATGGAATTTGGCTTTCCACTCGTGCAAGTGAATTCTCAAAAGGAAACCCTGCAAGAAAAGGGAATTTACTTTTCGGTGGTTTATACCTTGTTTTAAGGGAATGGCGAATGACGTTCGCGTAGCGTCTCCGTAAGAGATATGGCGAGAGGGTTGAAAATTAAGAGATGGGGGATTTATGAAAACTTGGAAGAGATTCAGTCGCCGTAACAGGCTGAAGAAATGGTTTAATGCTGGCGTTAAACTGCTGTTGTTGACTGTGTTGGCATCCGCGATCGCTGTGTTCTGTGTTGCCCTTTCCCCTGGGTTAGCGCCTGTCACAGCCAAAGTTCCGGCGACTGCGGCTTTAAACGCGATTCGTGAAACGATCCCTTTGGGAATCGCTCAAGCTGAATCCGCTGAAGCTGAACCCAACCAGCAAGGGAAAGCCCTGTTTGAAGCGGAGCAATATCAACAGGCAGTGGATCAACTGGATCAGGCGGTGAAGCTCTACCGATCGCAAGGAAACTCGTTGCAGCAAGCCGCCGCTTTAGCCAATCTTTCCTTGGTGCATCAGCAGCTTGGCGCATGGGAGCCTGCCACCTCGGCGATCGCCACCAGCCTCAGCCTGCTCCAGCCCTTGAGCGCTACCATCCAGGGAAGACCCGTTTTGGCTCAGGCATTAGAGGTGCAGGGGCGGCTGCAACTCAACATCGGTGAAGTCGATCAAGCATTGGCAACTTGGCAACAAGCAGAATCGTTATTTCAAAAAGCAAACGATACCGCCGGAGCCATCCAATCGCGGCTTAATCAAGCTCAGGCACTGCGATCGCTGGGTTTTTATCGACGCAGCCTAGATCAACTGAGCGACCTCAACATCACCCTGCAAGCCCAGCCCAACTCTCGTCAAAAAGCGATCGCCTTAAGGAATTTGGGAGATGCGCTGCAAGTGGGTAGCAATTTGGATCAATCGCGCACGGTGCTAGAGCAAAGCTTGCAGGTTGCCAAAGCGGTAAACGCGCCGAATGAAATCGCCGCCGCTCTGCTGAGTTTGGGCAATACCGCCCGTGCCCAAAAGGATACCAAACAATATCCAGCGGATGCGATCGCCTACTATGACCGGGCTGCAACTTTTTCGACCGCGCCCCTGCTGCGAATTCAAGCCCAACTAAATCAACTTAGCCTGTTGGTTAGCAATCAATCTGCCAACCCACCGGGCGATTTCATCCAGGGATTACTCGCACAACTGCCTGCCCAACTAAATCAACTGCCTGCCAGTCGTGCCGCAGTCTATGCCCGCATCAACTTCGCCCAAACCCTGCTTAACTTTTCCAGCCAAACCACCCAAGCTGAAAATCAGCCCGTGTCGTTTGCCAGCCGTACATCTACTACATTGGCACTGTCTCCCCTGTTGGAAAGCACTCTGCAACAAGCCATTCAGCAATCGCGTGGCTTAGGCGACAAACGGGCAGAATCCTATAGCTTAGGCACCTTGGGTACAGCCTATGAAAAAGCGGCGGCTCAACTCGCGACCACAAACCCTGCTGAACAAGCTAAGCAATTGCTATATGCCAAGCAGGTCACTCAAAAAGCATTGGTCTTAGCCCAGGCAACTAATACCTCGGATATTGCCTACCGCTGGCAGTGGCAACTGGGGCGCTTACTCAGACAAACGGGCAACACGAAAGAGGCGATCGCTGCTTATGATAGTGCGATCGCCAATCTGCGATCGCTGCGGGGCGATCTCGTCTCTGTCAACCCCGACGTGCAATTCAACTTTCGAGATAGCGTGGAGCCAATCTATCGCCAATCGGTAGACCTGCTGTTATCCGAAGCCGAACCCAGCGCCGACAATTTAGAAAAAGCCCGTCAGGGGATTGAATCCCTCCAGCTTGCAGAACTGGATAATTTCTTTCGGGAAGCGTGCTTGGAAGGTCAACGAGTCTTGCTGGATGAAATCGTGGATAAAAAGAACCCCACTACCACGATTATTTACCCGATCGTGTTGCGAGATCCATTGAAATCCCAGGTGAAGATCCAAGTCATTGCTAAAATCCCGAATCAGTCTCTTAAACGCTACCCACCTGTCATCCTGCCAGCAAAAGATTTTGATGCCACGATTGATCAGATTATTAGCACTTTAGACGGCGGACTAACTCAACTTCAATCCTTTCAAACTGCGACCCGCAAAGTATATGACTGGCTGATCCAGCCGATGGAGCAAGCAGATATTCAATCTGCGATCGCGTTAGCGGAACCTGCCAAAATAGCCAGGAGCGCAAAAGTGGAAACCCTAGTGTTTGTGTTGGACGATCGCCTGCGTCAAGTGCCTATGGCAGCGTTATGGGATGGTCAGCAATACCTCGTCGAGCGCTATGGCATTGCCCTTAGCCCCGGCTTGCAGCTACTCGACCCAAAACCGATCAAGCGATCGCCACTGAAAGTCCTTGCAGCCGGATTGGGCAATCCTCCCAAATCTTTCAAATTGGACGACTTGCCTTTTGTGCAAGCAGAAATTGCCTCCATCACAAAACTAGGGTTCTTTACCACGCCCTTGCTAGAGCAAAACTTCACTCGCAAAACCCTAGAAAGCAATATTAATGCCGTCCCGTTCAATGTGGTGCATTTGGCAACTCATGGTCAATTTAGCTCTAACGCCAAAGACACGTTCATTGTGGCAGCCGATGGACCCATCAACGTGTCTCAGTTTGATACCTTGCTGCGTAGCCGCGATGCCACCCGCCCCGAAGCGATTGAACTGCTGGTGTTTAGCGCCTGCCAAACTGCCAAAAATGATAATCGTGCCACGTTGGGATTAGCTGGATTTGCGGTTCGCTCTGGAGCCAGAAGCACCCTGGCATCGTTGACTAATGTGAATGATGAATCCACTTCGTTGCTAATGGCGGAATTTTATCAGCAGTTGAGTAATCAAAAGGAGTCGATTACAAAAGCAGAAGCGCTCCGGCGCGCTCAAGTTTCCCTGTTCAAAAATACGACCGAGTATGATTTGCGCGCCCCCAAATTTTGGGCACCTTACATCCTCATCGGCAACTGGCTATAGGCAACAACCTAAAATTCTGGTAGAAAAGCGATCGCCCCTTTACTGTAGTTATGAGACGACAACTATGAAACGGCGTAATCCGTCAGGGGTCTACGATAAAACGGCTGAAATCCCAGAACAATATCAGATTTAGGTACGCCTCGGTCAACAAGTTCTTGGGCAATATCAATTTCGGTGCCGTTATACTGCACCCAGATTTTATTGTTTTTAATGTCTAAATGGAGGACGCAACCATAGACTCGGCGGTTATTTTCCCAGCCAACATTAACCACCTGGTAGTGGTCGCGTTGCAGGTCAAAATTGGATTGCGATTCGATTTCGTCGGTCGATCTCCGATCGCTGTAGTCACTCAGAAGAGTTTGGACAATTGCTCGATACTGAGTTAGGGAATCCATTGGCTGACTGTCTCTTGTAGTTCGTTGTAAATCAGCAATTTTAAGTCTGCTCTTTGAACTGCTTTCTGGATAAATTGTAGGGTGAAAAACTCGTCGTAGGTATTTAGTGGCACCGCCAGATAAAGGATGCGATCAGGGTCTTTTTCTTCCAGAGCAAGGCGATAGTTGAAGAATTGCCCAAGGGCGGTGTGAAATTCTGAGATGGAGGAAGCACCCAAGAAGCTTTTGACCTCGACGGCAATTTTTTGTCCAGCGCGCTCTGCGGCAACGATCGCATCTGCGCCCAAGTCGATGTAGAATTCAACGCCTCCGACTTTGATGTAGTAAGGATCGTGGGTAATGATCCAACCGTCTTTTTCGAGGGCATGTCTGACAATGTTGTGAGTCGCATCTTTAGCGGACATAGGCAGCAGCGATCGTAGATCTGGTACTCGTGCTTCTCATGGTAATGTTTTTACAGCGATCGCTCTACTCCTACCCGTTAGCTTGAATCTGCTGTGATGCGCCTGGGTGATAGGGTGGTCAGAAAATTCGGCGGTGCGTCCTAAATGAATTAGTTGATTTTAGTCATGTTATCGGCATCGCTTTGCAGATAGAGCGTGTCGGCACTGAGATCTTGTTCGTGCAACCACTGCACACCGCCGAAAAAAGGTTTCACAGACTGAAATAGGTGGGGATCTTTAAGCGCTATGAACACGCCTCGATCAAGATAGGGTGTGACATCAAACTGTTTGATTTCACCGTTGTCAAAAAATAAGCGGAGTTTGAAGTGGGCGATCGGTTCGACTTGAATAACGTTAGGTGACATTATGGTTTGGGTTATTTCAATGGGTCAATTTTGAAAAGCTGCAACAGGTTTTAGGCGCTGGGGTGGTCGGAAAATTCGGCGGAACGCTCTGCCTTAGCTGCTTCCTGCAACAGAAGGATGAAGTTTTGCAAAACGATTTGGGTATTGGCATAGGGTGCCCCCTGATAGAATGAGGCTATCTGTTGCGAGGGAATCATGCTCGTAGAATCCATTCCCCTACCGCCGCTCCCCACTGCGGCAGACCTCCCCGACTCTGACGATACACCTGTGGATAATGAACTTCAAAACCTAGTACCCAACTTACTTTTGGCGATTTTGGCTACCATTTGGCGCGATCGCCAAGACTGGTTCTTTGGCGTAGATATGGGAATTTACTATCTGCCAACGTTCCCGCGTAAAGCGATCGTGCCGGATGGATTTTTGAGCCTCGGTGTAGAGCGTCGTTCTCGCCCCAGTGGACGGCTGAGTTATGTGATGTGGGAAGAACACTGGACTGCGCCGATGGTAGTGATAGAAGTGGTTTCTCAAACCTATGGCGGTGAATATGACACCAAAATGGAGAAATATCTCGACTTAGGCGTGTTGTACACCGTCATTTACAACCCAGATCATGCCAAGCGAGACAACCATGCCCCTTTTGAGGTCTATCAGCGGGTCGAAGATGCGTTTGTGTTGCGATCGC
>CASBQE010000284.1 GCA_949127665.1 Synechococcales cyanobacterium PMM_0083 | reverse complement strand
GAATCATGAGGGAATGGTCTATGTGGCAATGATTCGGTTGATGCTGCGGCGACTAGAAAATAATCGCAGAAGTTGGAAGAAAAAAACAGCTTAACACTCGTTTACAAACATACTCTAAGGGTCCTTGATGAGTTGCTGTGCTAAGTCAGATTGAAGCTTGGGTAAGGTGCGTTCAAAATTGGTAACAGCTCCACCTTGACGAATGTGCAAACTGCTCTCAATCTGCATCACTAAGACATCTCGGCTCCAGCCATTTTCAATAGTCTGCTGGGCATACCAGAATCGTTGCTCCTGAATTTTGAGCTTTTCGAGTAAGGCAATGTTGTGCCGCCAGGGAAGTTGTCCAACGCTGCGTTGGACAATTTGCTCATCAGGGTATGCCTCAGCGAATGCCCTCATATACATCAAATTTGAGCGGGAAAATCCCTTGATTTCTGGAAACTCCTTCTTTAAATCCTTTGCCAGTTTCTCAATCACTTTCGTGCCCCATCCTTCCTGTCCCTGTTGCTCCAAAATTGATCGCCCAATTTGCCAATAGAGCAACACGAGTTCTTGATTGACTGCCAATGCTGCTCGAACTTGAGCTGATCGGATGCGATCCTTAAGTTCTTTGAGCCAGCGACTGTAGTCATCTCCGACTTCAAACAATTTTCCTGTCATTCTTCAAGAAGCCCTTACGTACTAAGCACAGCATCAATTTCCTGCAATTTGGCATAGAGCGTTTCGCGTAGCTCAACCAGGTGAATTTTGTCTATCTTTGCTGGCTGAATGGATTGAATAGACTGTACGACTGCTGATGGCTTTTTGCCTTTTGAGGTTGGTGCTGGTAGTGGGTTCTGTTCTTGAATGGTTTGGTTGACTAGCCTCTTGATCTGGCTGAGACTTAGCTTGTCCTGCAACACCTTTTGGGTAATCTGCGATCGGATCTTTTCAGCCGTTTTTTGATCGGCTTCTAAAAACTTCGGTGAGAGCCGCTTTAACTCTAAAACTTTACTACCTTCCAACCCAGTTTTCCGAATGATATCTTGCTGGTCAGAAGGCAAATTCAGTAGGGGAAAGACGTTGCTGCTAATGGAAATAGGGTTAAGCTGCTTGTCGAGAATGGTTGAAAAAATCCATTGCTCTTCGACACTATGTAATCCTGCTGTTTCTAACCAATTTTTCTGGCCATTGCGGTCAGCAATGCGAATCGAATCAAGTTCGGTTGCTTTATCGTTCCGCTTCAACCGTTGGACAGCAGCACTGAGCAAGTTTGGAATTTCTTCAATTTGGTCTTCGAGTTCGGGGTGTTGTAGCACCATCAATTTAACTAGACCGTTAGCAAGGTCAAACGGATGAAGTTTTTCAGCTTGAATGCTGGTGGTGAGTTGTCGATCAAACAGAGCGGTGCGATCGAGCTGATCCAGCGCTTCTTGAGTTAGGAAAACACAACGCAAGGTCTTCAACTCAGCGAGTGGTCCTGACCGCCATCGGAGTTCACCATCAAATAGTTGATACCAACCATCCTTTGGCAGCACAATAGCTGGGTTTAACTGTCCTTCCTCTCGCAGACTTTTAGCGCGAGCTTGAATCAGATCTGGAGGGAACACCGTTCGAGGTTGATCGGGGTCAGGTCTAATTTGGTCGAACGGAATCTCATGTTCTCCGCTTTGTTGTCCTAATTGGGTCGCTAAAGCTTCAAGCTGACGGTTGAGTTCTTCTTTTTCTGTGTCTGAAGTTGGTTTCGCTCGAACTTGACGCAATTCTTCTTCAAGCTCTTCAATGCGGTTGCTCAACTCAAACACCTGTTGGTTTTGTCCAACGTGGGCAAATCTCTGTGCCATTCCTACAGGTCTTTTGGACATTCTCGTTTTCCTATTTCTTTGTAATCAGATCAACAATGCAGTCAATAATGGGATCAAAGTCTTGGCTGAAGGTGCATCCAGGGCGGTAAAGCTGGAGCGGTAAGCCAACACCAGATGCCCAAAGGTAGTAATCGCACTCTCGAATTGGCTGAAAGCATCGAACATCAAGCTGCTGGATTTGGTAGGGAAGAGTATCCTCTTCTGGCACCTTCAGCCCAACCTCGCCTTTTTTTGGAATTCCTAAAATGTTCCGATGAACTGCTTTGTCTACAGCAACTCGTGAAGGAGCGAATCCCATTAGCTTTGGTTGGGGTTTGAGCCGAAGCTCCCTGACTTTTTCGTAGTACCAGTCCAGCAAGTCTGCGAACGATCCAGTATCTTTATACTCCGGTTTGATTGGGGCGAGAACATGGGTGCAGGCTGCAAGAGCTACTGACCCCATTGGTTCTAAGGATGCAGGAGTATCGAACAGAATAACATCACTAGTTAGAGGAAAGTCTTCAAGTGCATCTTGAAGGATCTGATATTTTCTGGCAGAGCTGTAGATGTCGTTAATACTCTCCTCTAACGGTTTACCTCCCTGAATAGCAGTCACAGTCGAGAGATGATCAGACCATACTGGTACTAATGGGTAATTACCCTTAAAGGTTTTTTTGAAAATCACCGCTACGGAGTGTTCAGGTGCGGCTGGATTTAGTCCTGCTAATGTGCATAGGGAACCATTGTGGTCGAGTTCAACAATAGACCTCCTGCATAAATCATGAGGCATGTGCCAGTTCGTAGTTCAATAAGCCAGCGATGAGATTTAAGCGCAAGCCAAAGCGCTTTCTGCGATTACGATAACGTCCTGAAAAGATGCG
>CASBQE010000283.1 GCA_949127665.1 Synechococcales cyanobacterium PMM_0083 | reverse complement strand
TTGATGCGGTGGTGACTGAGTGGCTAATCCGCTCTGGCTGTGACAGTCAGACAGAGATTGTGTTTCGCAAAATTGAACTCAAGCAAGTGGAAAACTTGGCGCGAATGGGGCACGAGTTGAAAATGGAGTATCTGATCAAGCGCGGGACTGTAGAAAAACAGCAGAATGACTACGAGCATTTGCTGGCGGAAACAGTGGAAGCTGCGATCGCGGGCGTTTATTTGGATGGGGGTTATAGCGCGGCTCGTCAAACCATTCAGCGGATCTTCAAACTAGAACCTCTTTAGGCTCTTCGCTCGATGAGGATGTTGTGATCAACGGATCAAGTACGGGGAACGATTGCTTCTCAATCATGGTAAATTTCCGTTGCTCTGAATTATAAACAAACACTTTACCGGTCTCAATTTCATACATCCAGGCATGAAGATTCAGTTGTTGACTGTGCAACTTGGAGCGAATCACGGGATAAGTTTCTAAATTTTCGATTTGCGTCAACACATTTTGCTCGATCGCCATCTTCAATAGTTCGTCGGCTGGCAAATCGCCATAATTGTCTAGCACTAGGCGGCGAGTCGGTTCACCGTGCCGTTTCAGCCAATCATAAACCGCAGGCATTTGCTCTGCTAAAGTGCCCACTTGCAGCAATCCCCGCATTGCGCCACAGTGAGAATGACCGCAGATGATGATATCGCGAATGCCCAACCCCTCCACTGCATACTCAATCCCGGCAGATTCGGCGCTACTGGCTGCCCCATAGGAAGGAATGATATTACCCACATTTCGCATGACAAAAAGTTCCCCCGGTTGCGCCTGAGTAATCAGGCAAGGATCAATGCGGGAATCGGAACAGGTAATAAATAAGACTTCGGGAGACTGACCTTGAGAGAGTTGCTCGAACATCTCATGATGATCATTAAAATAGCTACTGTGAAAGGCGTTGAGTCCTTTAACTAAACTTGTAAGCGACATAATTCCTTTCCCAATTTTGAACAATAATTGATTTGCAAATCAAAGTGTCGATAGCTCTCGCTCTATCCTTCCCTTTCTACAGGATTAGTGTATAGTTTTCCGTAGTTTTGTATGCAAAAAACAAAATTGTGGATGGGGCGCAAAAGTTGATATAGCTAAAAATAGTTAGTTTTCCAATCGCTGTTCAACCAATTCTGGTGCAAGGAAAAGGGCGATAGCGCAGCGCTGACTTGTCAGTTCGCATCGGCAGGCATCGATTTTGAGGCTCGTTCAATCGGTTCTCGCGTAACGGCTTGAGGCAAAAATAACGGAGTTGCAAGAGGTACTTGAACAGTTTCAGCAGTGCGTTTCCAGGCATAAAGGGTAAAGGCAACCCCCGTGTAACCAGCGGTGAAGAGCTGGGTAGCAATGGCAAGTTTATCTAAAACCTGTTGAGCAACTTCGTAAGACATCGCAACTATCTCCAAGGGTTTCCTATCCATGAAACATGTGCAGAAAAAGTAGTGCACATCCATCAAGCGGAATGATGAATGGCGTTTCTTAAATGCCCGATGTGGCTATATGTCGATTGGCAAACTCGACATTCGGCATTCGGCACTTACGGCAACTGTGCCAGCCAACCCCTGACATCTATCGCCAACATTTGCCCTAACCCCAACAGTGAACGTAGATGCGTCAGACGAATTTCACTTTTTTTGCCATAAGCCGCAACTTTATCCAGGTCTTGAGTTGCGGCAATCCAAGCGATACATTGGGGCACGATCCAATTATGGAGCGATCGCAAGTAAAACTCTTGAGCTTGCGCCAAGGACACGTTTAAATTCAGTTGCTGACCCAGACCAATTAACCGCTGCATCCGCTCCAGGTCGGCGGCTAAAGTCGCAGGATTAAACATTTGCAGGATGTTCCGCAACGAATGTAGGATCAGCCGTTCTAGAGTTTGTTGGGCTTCAGGAAGCTGAACCGGGCAACGCATTTGAGTCGCTTCGGTGGCGATCGCTTCCAATTCTGCCAGGTGCCCTAATCCTAGCGAAACCTCCTCTCCTATGGGATCGCTCAATTCTTGCTCTAACAATCTCAGCGACAGCAACACCCGATGATTTAGCGCCACCTCTGCGGCGACTTGAAGTTCTCGTGGCACCGTCAGCCCATCGCGGTGAAATGCCATCAAAATACCGTAGTTGTCACGATAAACCTGAGTGTAAAGCTGATCCAACCGGGTTAAGGTGCTTTGAGTCAGGATTTGCATGATTCGATGGCGTTCTTCCGCAAACAAATTTTGCAAGCTAAAAGATTGATCCCCAAAACTGCGGTGCATCGCCAAAATCACCTTAGCAGAACTGGCTTCCCCTAACGCAGTAAACACGCTCTCTTTCATGTGGCTGTAGCTACGCCGCCCGGAAAAGGGTTGAATGCAGCAGTGAAAATCCCAGCCGCCTAAATGCAGCACCGCAAACACCAAATCAACCGATTCTCGCGTGATTTCGGACATCAACTGAAGTTGCCCGACGGCAAGCGTCAACGAACCCATCCGTTGGAGTTGATAATCCACTTGCTGAGCGGTATAGCAGTAAACCCGTTGCTCTTTGGGCGCTGCGGTCAATAGAGAGCTAATGGCATAATGGGCGGCGACCTGCTCTAAGCTAATCTGCGCCGTAGTTACGAGTTGGCGATAGACTTCCGCTCCGTGGTTGAAACAATCCACATTGCTGGGTGCGGCTGCCAACCGTTTAACAAAGGCTTTTTCCAGATGGATGCCGCAGACATCTCCAGCTAGTTCTAGCGCTCTGGCGGCATAGCGGAGAATTTGTACGCCTTCAGGACGGGAAAGCTCCTCAAAAAACCAGCCGCAACTGGTGTACATCAGTAAAGCATGGCGCTGCATTTCTAAAAGACGCAGCGCATCGACCCGTTCTGCCGCCGTTAAAGTATGGGACTGATGACGAGTCAGAAAGGCATTGACCGTGGACTGGGAGCGATCGCGCACCACCTCAATATATTGATCTCGTGCCTTCCAGGGATCGTGCAGTAGCTTGCTGCCTGACTCTTCATACACCTTCACAAGCTGATCTCTCAGCCAATCGAGCGAGTTCCGCAGCGGTCGTCGCCATTGCTGATGCCAGCCACCGCCACTTCCACAGCCGCAATCATCCTGCCAGCGATCGACTCCGTGACTACAACTCCAGGCGGTCACTGGCTTTAGTTCCACTTCCCAAATTGGGGCGCAGATGGAGAGGTAGTGGGCAAAGTTGGTGACCGTCCAGCCGCGACTCGGAAACTCATGCACAAACGAGTAGGCGAGGCACTTTTCGGTGCCGCCCTTATGATGTCCAAAGGTTTCGCCATCCGTGGCAGCGGCAATCAGTTGAGACGATCGCGGATCTGCTTGTACGGCTTGCCCCAAACGCCCTGCAAACTGGTGGGCATTCGACAATGCCTGATCAAAACCCATGTCACGAGAAATTGGACCATCGTAAAAAAAGATGTCGATATAGGGTGAAGTAGAATTGTGTTCCAGGGATGGCAAGTAACAGCGGTAAGGGCGAGTGGGATTGATTTGACTACCCCCGACTTCCTGCCATTCTGGGTCGTGCTGCTCAGCCGAAGGCATGGGGCGACAACGTTGTGCTTGGGACGGAGCTAAGATGATGAACTGAATTCCTTCTGCTACGAGCGTTGCAAGGGTCGCATAATCGACAGCAGTTTCTGCTAGCCACATTCCTTCGGGATCGCGTCCAAAGCGAGAGCAAAAATCCGCTTTCCCCCAACGAATTTGGGTCAACTTATCGCGATCGCTCGCTAGGGGCAAAATGATGTGGTTATAAACTTGGGCGATCGCGTTGCCGTGTCCATTCAAGCGATCGCAGCTTTTTCGATCTGCCTCCAAAATCCGCTGATACACTTCTACATCGTGGCGTTCCATCCAGTTCAGCAGCGTTGCCCCAAAATTAAAACTGAGATACTCGTAATTGTTGACAACTTCCATCACCTCTTGGCGATCGTTGATAATGCGGGCAAAGGCGTTGGGACGATAGCACTCGTAATGGATGCGCTCATTCCAGTTGTGAAACGGAGCCGCACTCGGCTGACGCTCGATCACATCCAAGTAAGGATTTTCACGCGGTGGCTGATAGAAGTGCCCATGAATCGTGATATAAATTCCCTGCGCCACTTGCAAAGCATCATCACTAGAGTGGAGAGGCTTTGCAAGTGGAAGCAACGGGGATAAACCAGAGCGTTGAGTCGAAAAAGAAGTCATGTAAGAAAAAACTATTTCCTAGAAAAATCAAAAATCAGGACAAAATTAATACCGCCATACTTGGCTTGGTTAAAGCAAAAGACTTCAGCCTTTAGTTAAGCTACGGCGTTTGATCTGTCTTGATTAAAATGCTTGCTGTCATCCAACTAAAACTTAAGCGCTTTATCGTCAACGTCTAACCTTAACTGATTCAATCGCCAGCACTAAAGAACTTAATGGCAACTTAGGGATCAGACAAATGATTGAAGTGAATCAAGTGATTGAACTGAATCAAGTTGTGAAATAGTTATTTATAGTCTGCCTGGATTAAACATCTTTGCCCTACGCTGACTCTAAAGTTTGAATGCCTGAATCTACAATGTCTATTAAAAACGCTATCTTTTACGGTCTGTTAGCCTTTATTCCCATTTCCATTGCAGCAGAAATACTGAATTGGGGATCGGTGGCAGTTTTCATCACTGCTGCGATCGCCATCTTGCCGCTAGCCGCTTGGATGGGCACTGCCACCGAAGAAATCGCCGTCGTAGTTGGACCGACCCTAGGCGGATTGCTCAATGCCACTTTTGGCAATGCCACTGAACTCATTATTGCTTTAGCCGCCTTAAATGCTGGCTTAATTGAGGTGGTCAAAGCGAGTTTGACAGGCTCGATCATCGGCAATCTGCTGCTGGTGATGGGATTGGCTATGTTTTTGGGTGGATTGCGGTATAAAGAGCAGGAATTTCAGCCCGTTGTTGCTCGCATGAACGCTTCATCCATGAACCTGGCAGTGATTGCCATGCTGTTGCCCACCGCGATGAATTATACTTCTCCCGGAATTTCCTTCACCACGATGCAGAGTCTTTCAGTTGCCGTGGCGATCGTGCTGATTGGAGTGTATGGCTTAACGCTGTTGTTCTCCATGAAAACCCATGCTTATCTCTACGATGTGGGCGTTGCAGAAGAAGATATCAGAATTATGGCAGAATCCAACCTTGTGCCTGAACATCCCTCAGAGAAGCCTGATCTCCGGCTTTGGATAGGAGTTTTGCTCATTGCAACCGTGTTGGTAGCGGTGGAATCGGAACTGCTAGTCGCTAGTCTGGAAGAAGCCACCTCTAAGTTAGGCTTAACTGCGCTGTTCACCGGTGTGATTTTGCTGCCAATTGTGGGGAATGCCGCAGAACATGCCACAGCCGTGACCGTTGCGATGAAAAACAAAATGGATCTGGCAGTTTCCGTGGCGGTCGGTTCCAGCTTGCAAATTGCGCTGTTTGTTGCGCCTGTGCTGGTACTGGCTGGCTGGTGGCTGGGAAAACCGATGGATCTGGATTTTAACCCGTTTGAATTGGTGGCAGTAGCCGTAGCGGTGCTGATCACCAATTCGATCAGTTCCGATGGCAAATCGAACTGGTTGGAAGGGACTTTACTGCTAGCAGCCTATGTGATTTTGGGTTTAGCGTTCTATTTTCACCCAGTGCTGGTAAGTGCGGTCTAAGCCTTGCGGCAACCCTATTTTTGCGCTTGTTGATTGTCCACTTTACAGACGTTCAACAGTCGCAAGTCGTTTTTGCTCACGGCATCCAACTTATGAAAGCCTTGCAGTCCTAAAACTAAGGATGAATTGCCAGTGCTAGCAACCGTTGAAGTGCGATCGAGGGCAATTTCAAAGGGGTTGGCGGTGCGATCGTAGCTATCAGTCACCATCAATGCAAGTTGATCCGCTTTAAACTCACCTGCTGCACAGTCAAAGGATGAACTAGGCATATAGAGGGCACCGACAACTTTTCCGGCTTTATTCTCAAATACAAAATACCCTTTGCCAAGTTCATCAGGCTTGGGCGCTTGACCATATAAATAAACGCCATCCGGTAGTGTAGTGGGTGACACAGCAGGCGTATGAGCTACTGGCTTACTGTAGGCAGCTTGAGCTTCAAATGCAGCGCTTAGAGTAATAGAGGTTCCTAGTAGGGCAACACCAAAGCGGCTAGCTAAGGTAAACCATTTGGAAACAGACATTTTTAGGGACTTTTGCATAACTTCCTCCATTCACCCAGGGAAAATATTTGGTTTAGTGCAGCGGATTCTATAGAGTCATCAGGCAACTTTGAAGGGATTATGCGATCGCCTCATCAGTACTCTTTGACTCAACTATACAGATCACCAAATCGGAAAGCTTCGTCCTTAGGACTCATCTTATTGGAGGATGCAGAGCGATCGCTCGAAAAAGGTTGACCGAAGGAGAAAGCAGCGATTTGGAAGCGGTGTGGGGCGAAAATCTCTATAAATTCATCAAACCACTTCTGGCTAATTCTCCGTATTACATTTGGTGACAGTTCCGCATCTGGATATAGCTACAAATAAATTCAAGGAATTACGGAATTTTGAACAATTTTTTTGTTGCGTTTGTGGATCTAAAGACAAAAGCGATCGCCCAAATAGCCAGATAGTTTGCATTGGAAAAATAGCTTGGTTGATTGGTTGAAATGAGGACGTAGATTGGGCATGGGTTTATGTCGTATGGCACAATGGAAAGCAGTCTTTAAGAAAGCTTTTGTTGTTCAGGTAAGCCCGTGAGTCCCACCGCAAATCAAGTTTCAGTTCATCCAGTCTTAACCGAAAATGGTCAGTCTCCCCAACCCTCTACGACTCCTCGTCGCCGCCCGGTGTTCCCTTTCACGGCGATCGTTGGTCAGGAGGAGATGAAACTGGCATTGCTGCTGAATGTGATCGATCCCAAAATTGGCGGGGTGATGATCATGGGCGATCGCGGCACAGGTAAATCGACGACCATTCGAGCGCTGGCTGATCTTCTGCCTGAAATTGAAGTCGTTGCCGATGACCCATTCAATAGTCATCCCAGCGATCCCGAAATGATGGGCGACGAGGTGCGGCAAAAAATTGAGCAGGGCATGGAGATTGCGATCGCGCTAAAAAGTGTGCAAATGGTCGATCTGCCGCTCGGCGCAACGGAAGACCGGGTGTGCGGCACAATTGATATTGAAAAAGCGCTGTCTGAGGGAGTCAAAGCCTTTGAGCCAGGACTACTCGCAAAAGCTAATCGCGGCATCCTGTATGTGGATGAAGTCAACCTGCTGGATGATCATTTAGTAGACGTGCTGCTTGATTCTGCCGCATCGGGTTGGAACACTGTGGAACGGGAAGGCATTTCGATTCGCCACCCAGCACGATTTGTGCTTGTTGGATCTGGAAACCCAGAAGAAGGCGAACTGCGCCCCCAATTGCTCGATCGCTTTGGGATGCACGCGGAAATTCGCACGGTTAAAGAACCTGCCCTGCGCGTACAAATTGTGGAGCAACGCACCGAGTTTGACCAAAATCCGCAGGAATTCTTAGATCAGTCTCAGGTAGAGCAAGATGCTTTGCGCCAAAAGCTGGTAGAAGCTCAAGCTCGACTGAAAAAAATTGCGATCGACCACGATTATCGAGTCAAAATTTCTCAGGTTTGTTCAGATTTAGATGTGGACGGGTTGCGGGGTGATATTGTTACTAATCGGGCAGCCAAGGCGATCGCGGCGTTGGAAGGTCGCACCGAAGTCACCATTGATGATATTCGTCGCGTGGTCACTCTTTGCCTACGTCATCGCCTACGAAAAGATCCTTTAGAATCGATCGACTCTGGTTACAAAGTAGAAAAAGCTTTTAATCAAGTGTTTGGCGAAGCAGCTTAATAGTTCGGTATAGTTCTGGATGTTTTGCGAAAGATATTCTACGGTTCCGCCAAGTGTTTTTTCTGAAAGCAATCCAATTTAAAATCCCTCTCTTAAATTTGGGAGAGGGACGAAACCTTGAGGCATATCAGAAAAGGGTGAAGTCACAGGAGATTTAAAGACTATCGGTTGAGCCTAACGACTAAAATCACTCCGGCTGTTAATGCCACAAGCGTCGGTAGCCAGCCGCCAACAAAGGCATTCACAATGCCAGCTTGATAAAGAATTTGCCCTGCAACCATCAAGGCATAGTAAGAGACGACAATGATCAGCGTTAACCCAAAGCCCGCAGCGCGACCCGATCGCTGGGGTCGAATACCCAAAGTTGCCGCTACCAACCCAAACGCCAGACAGGCAAAAGGCATAGAAGATTTTTGTTCAATCCGCAGGCGCATCTTACGGATTTCTTTTTGGTTACCCGTTTGCCCAATCAAATCGATATACTGGCGGATTTCAGAAATGGTCATTTCTTCAGAATCGCGGGCAGTTTTTGCAATATCTAGCGGAGTGCGGGGAAGCTGAATTTGTTGGCGATCAAACCGAACAATGTTGCGATAGGAGCCATTCGGCGCAACAACATAAATCGTGCCGTTGAAGAAATCCCAGGTTTTTTCCTCAGCGTTCCACTTGGCAGAATCGGATGCCACAATCTGGTTCAAGCCCTTTTGGGAAAAATCCAAAATGGTTAGCCCCTTCATTTGCTGTCCATCAAATTCTCTGGCGTAAAATAGGCGAGATAGTAGCTCATCCTTTTCACCGCTGGGCAGCCGAATCGTTTTTGACTCGCGGTAAAGAATATTTCGTTCTTTAAAAGATGGCTTGTTTTTGTTGAGTGCTTGATCCAGCAATTGGCTCGCTTTCAGGTTGGTAGCCGGAACCACGGCTTCATTGAAGGCAAACGTAATGCCGCTCATAATCAGCCCAATGACCACCGCAGGAGCCACTAACCGATAAATGCTGACTCCACAACTGCGAAGCGCAATCAATTCGCTGTCGCTCGAAAGCCGCCCATAGACTAGCAGGCAAGCCAAGACCATTGACATGGGAAAGGCAAGCCCAACGAAGTAAGGTAGCCTCAGCACAAAGAATTGCATGGCGATACTCATGGGTAAGCCAGAGTCGCTGACTCGCCGCAGCAAATCTAGTAGGACACCCGTTGAAATACCAATTGAGGTGAAGGCAACGACTCCAAACACAAAGGGCACGATCAATTCGGTGGTGATATATCGATCCATCATCGAAAGCCCCGGAATCGAGAAACCGGAGAGCCGAAAGGGGGGCTTTTTTGAAGTGGAAATGTCGATAGTCATGAGCTTTGCGTGGGGAAGTATACAGAATGGGCAGGAAAAAGTTTAGCGTTTAGGGCTGGAAGCGATCGCCTAGATAATATTGTCGGACTGCTGGGTTATCGTAAAGCTCCTCGGAACTGCCGGAGGCAAAAATCTGTCCGTCTCGCATGATGTAAGAGCGATCGGTAATCGCTAACGTTTCGCGGACATTGTGATCAGTGATCAAAATGCCAAGCTGGCGATCGCGCAATTGAGACACAATTTGTTGGATTTCGTTGACCGCGATCGGATCAACTCCGGCAAACGGTTCATCTAGCAGCAAAAATTGAGGACCTTCTCGTCCGGTGGCTAACGCCCTAGCAATCTCAGTTCGGCGACGCTCTCCTCCAGAGACTCGAAGCCCCAAAGTATTAACCACTTTCTCAAGCCTAAATTCTTTGAGTAGCTGATGTAGCCGACCCTCCCACTCCGATCGCGGCACATTGGTTTGCTCCATCACCAGGAGAATATTTTCTCCAACCGTCAAATGTCGAAAGATGCTAGCTTCTTGAGCGAGATAACCAATCCCCATGCGTGCCCGTCGATGAAAGGATACACCCGTAATTTCGGTGTCATTTAGCCAAACGCGCCCTTGATTAGGTTTTTCTAACCCCGTGGCAATGTAAAACGTGGTAGTTTTGCCAGCACCGTTGGGACCTAACAGCCCAACAATCTCACCTTGAGCGACCGAAAGACTAACCCGGCTGACGACTATGCGCTGCCCGTAGGATTTGTGAATATTCTCAAGAACAATTTTCAACAGCCCACTCCTGGCTATATTCACCACAATTCGTAATACTCATCTTATCAGCGATGCGAACGACCATTAACGGGTTGTCGTTGGGTTAACGCCACCGGGAGTAGTAGACGGAGAAAATTCAGATTGACCAAACGGATCGGCAGTGGGCACAGGGGTTGGCGCGGCAACTGGAGCCGGAGTTTGGGCGGGGCTATCTTGCACTAGGTAAATGGCTTCTACTTGTCTAGGAGCCTGAGGCAGGGCAACGAAACGTCCTTCATCGATTAAGTAGGTAATCGTTTCACCGCGAAGGCTATTGCCTTTTTGCAAGACATAAACATCGCCCGTGAGAATAATTCGGCGTTCACGGCTAAAGTATTGAGCCTGTGCAGCGGTCGCTTGAATTTGCCGCGATGGATAGTAAATTTGGACGTTGCCACGGGCGGTAATCACTCCCGTTTTGGAATTAGCTTCTTGGATGTCAGAGCGCAACGTTAGCGGTCGCGATGGTTCCGCAGTTTGAGCGTTTACTGCTTGAGAACCCACTGGCGTAAACCCAATCAGACAGTCAAACAGCAGTGTTGCGGCGATCGCGGTGGGCGCGATCGCGAACAGTGCAAGTCTACGCAAGGGAACCCTGAGAAGTTGAGAATAACGCATGGTGCAAAAAAGACTATCCAAAAACGGTGAACTCACTACAACCCTGTCATAACATAGGGACTTTTGAATGTCGCGAAAAGTTTCTGCAAACTTTTAACTTAACCATACTCTAGAACACTCTTCTCACCGTCATTCTTCTCGTCGATTGATTAAGGCAATCCAAGATTGGAGATGTTACTTTTTATGATCATTTTTTGCAGTGTGGGCAGCGTCCAATCTGAAGTTGCAGCCGTGGAATCAGAGCCATAGTTAAGCTGCTGGAGGGCGATCGCCACTTGCTCAGATCCCAACTGCTGCAACCATTTGTGTAACAGGGAAGTATGCACAACAAAACTTTCTATATCCACCTCAGCATAAACAGGCAGATAGTCATACAGCCGATTAATCCCTTCTCCCATTAAAATAACGGCTCCCCGCCAGTTTTCATTGCTCAGATGGTACAGCGCCACTGCAACTTGCAAAATTCCCTGATAAAAGCCCTTATCTGCTTGGTCGGCTTCAATCCACAGTGCTTCCAAGGTGTCATGACAGGCGTAATATTGCTGCTGATTAAACTGGTCTACCCCAGTCCAAAATTCTTCAGGAATTTCTTCCATCTGCTTGTCTTCCTACCTTAATTGTTGGGTCAATTCATCGTGTGGCTGGGAGTTGGAGTTGCAGTTGAAGGGATTGGTCAGGTTTCACCAGAATGCCAAGATTGCGTTGCAAGATCAGATTTTGAGAGGTTGATTGGTTGAGAGGATTAACAGTAGCCTGCCACAAAATCCACCGGCTACCAGACGGTAAAGTACTCAGGCTATCGGGGTTTTGGGTCAGCCATAGGAAAGGACTAGTCGGCGGTTTGCCTGCTTGAATTGATTCGCCGGGTCGCGTTTCTGCGAGAGTTTCTAAGACCGCTTGATTGCCATGAATTAAACCCGTACCTGCTGTCCATAGCTGCACCTGTAGACTTTGACGACAGGCATAAAAGTATAAAGAAGCCGCCGCAATCACAGCGTCTTCAAAGCCATCCTGAACAGAGTCCGAAGGAAGCCAAGCAAACGCACTATCCAAGCAAATCACCAGTTCCTGTCCGCCTGTGAAGGTTTCTAGTTCTCGAACGCGCAATTCGCCGTAACGGGCGCTGGTGCGCCAATGTACCATGCGAATCGGATCGCCCCAGCGGTAGGGACGCAGGGAACGGGTCAGCCCTTCGGAGGCTGTTTGGGCACGGCGATCGCTGTTCAGCAGCAAACTTTGATCGCGTCCCATTTCATCGATCAGTGGGCAATGCGTCAGCGGCAGGACTGTTGGGTAGACGATCGCGATCGCTTTAGCGGTGCGGGGGCGACGACACCAAAACAATCCTAGAGGCGCGGCGGTGCGAAGATGAACGGTTTGCCAGCGATAGATGCCGCGCTGCTCAACCGATTGAGAGTAAATCCAATGATGGGGGCGATTGGGCGCAATTTCTTCGATCGCGTGAATGACTGGCTTGCCCAGTGCCGTAGGCAGCAAATCTTCGACTTGTAGGAGCATTTTGGGCTGACTGCTCTGGTTTTCTACAATTAATTCCACGGTGATCTGGTCACCCGCGCTGACGGGATGAATTGGCGCTCGACGTACGGACACTTGCCGCAGGGTTCGTTCGGGCAAGATAGCCGCGATCGCCAACAGTGCCAGCCCCACACCGCTCATGACATAGAGCCAACCAGATAGCGTGTTGGTTGCAGCCACAAAGAAAAAGATGGATAGCCCACCTAATAAACCGCCGCTATAAGCAGGAGTGACCCAATGAGTTTCTAGCCACTCTAAAATCTTTTTGGGCGATCGCATGGTTGACCAGATAGTGCTACGCTTCACAATAACTTTAGGGATGCATTTACGTCATACAGTTTCATAAATCGCTGTATTTCTCACACGCTACTACAGATCAGCGATTTCGGAATATTGCTGAATCAGTTAACTGCACTTAAATAATCTTTCTATTGACATACGCCAAACAGTCGAACCGCAATTGAGATAATCGATACAATAGAGATTATCAAAATTTAGAATCTTCATAATTTTTAGTTATTTTGTGTGCTTCAGCCCTTTCGGTGTACTTGCCGGAGGCTGGCTTACATTAAACTGAATGCCACAGCTTCATCACTTTACCTGACGAGTGACTTAACAAGGGAGATACCCATGACCAGTTCCATGACCCCTCGATTTAACGAGAGTTCATCTCCTGTGCCGCCGCCGCCTGCTGCTTCTGCCACGATTAAGGCAACAAGTTCGATTGAGCAGATGGTTCGAGATGCCCATGCGCGGCAGGCATCGGATATTCATATTCGGGTAGGGGAACCGCCCCGATTTCGCATCCAAGGACAAATGGTGTTGCTGCGAGATCAGGTAAAGGTCACGCCCCAATTATTTGAGCAGTATCTATCTGAGGTTTTAAATCCACATCAGCGCGAACTTTTTGCTCAAACGAAGGAGCTAGATTCAGCAATTTTCTATCCCGGATTGGTGCGTTGCCGAGTCAACTGCTTTGATTCGTTGACGGGTGGCGCGATCGTCTTGCGGCTGATCTCTCTAGATGTGCCCTCAATCGACGGACTAGGGTTGCCAGAAGTCCTCAAGTATTTATCGACTCAATCTCAGGGATTGATTTTGGTGACTGGACCGACGGGTTCAGGGAAATCGACGACGCTGGCTGCGATGCTGCGTCACATGAATGAAACGACGAGCCGCCATATTGTCACAATCGAAGACCCGATTGAATATGTCCATGCTTCGCAAAAGTGTCTGATTAGTCAGCGAGAAGTGGGATTGCACACGCTGGAGTTTCAAAATGGATTACGGGCAGTGCTGCGGGAAGACCCAGATGTGATTTTGATTGGGGAAATGCGCGATCGCGTCACCGTGGATACTGCTCTGAAAGCGGCTCAAACGGGACACTTGGTCTTGGGAACTCTGCATACCCGCAGCGCCATTAATACCCTAAATCGGCTGTTAAATATCTACAGTCCAGATGAGCAAACCACAATGCGGATTCAAATTACCGAATCGCTGGTGTCGATCATTGCTCAAATGCT
>CASBQE010000282.1 GCA_949127665.1 Synechococcales cyanobacterium PMM_0083 | reverse complement strand
GAGCACTGGCAGTACTGCTGGAATTTTGTTTGGACAGCCGCCTGCTAGGGTGAATACGTCTGGTATTGCTTCGCGACTTCCTACCCTAGAAAACGCCAAGCCTTATCACCTTGAGGCGTACTACAAATACCGCGTGACTGACAACATCAGTATTACGCCAGGATTGTTTGTGATTTTTAATCCAGAAGGCTTTAGCGGCAACCCGACAGTATTCGTTCCGGTGATTCGGACAACGTTTACCTTTTAACCAAAGCAAAAATGCTGAAAAGTGGTAAGTGGTAAGTGGTAAGTGGTAAGTGGTAAGTGGTAAGTGGTAAGTGGTCAACAGCAACCGCGATCGCGGCTCCGTCGAATCCGTAGGAGTGGTCACCGATGTCGGCTTGTTCCTCAGCTTGCTGATTCAACAACTCGATCGCTTGACCTATCCCTATCAAGTCGCCCAACGGATATAGGTATCACAAGCCGGAAGACAAGCCTTGTTGCCATCTTCCGGCTCTGATTAACACGAAAGAACTTTACACATCTGCTTCATCTGAAGCCAGCCATCGATTGAGTTCAGCGGCGGCTAGCGACCTCTGCATCCCCACCCACCTGCTGCAATAATTTTGTTATGCCGCCGCAATCGATACCCCTCAACTATAGCTTGGGTAGGGCTTGGGCTTTACTGCACTTAGTTTATACAGCAGCTTAACCCAATACTGAATTCAACCCCAAAATCGTCAATCTGCCATAAAATCAGGTATCGCAGACCACAAGACTCAAAGGGAGAGCATTTTGACGGCAAAGCAGATAGGGATCGTATCTTCAGTCACGAATGAACCAATCTTGCTAGTTCCGTCAGGCAAGATACATTGCTATGTCCACTCTGATGTCCTCAGAAATGACACCCCAGAAGAGCACGTTCGCCAGCGGGTAGCCCGTAGCCTGGTAGAAGAGTACGGCTATGAGCGAGAGGATCTGCATTGCGAGTTTCCAGTCAAGATGGGTAGCGGAAAACGCAAGCGGGTTGACATTGCTATTTTTCATTCTGGTACTGAGCATCGGCAAGAAAATATTTTTGTCATTGTTGAAGCAAAGCAGGAGGATGTCAGACCCACTGATCGCAAAGAAGGTGTTGATCAGCTCAAATCTTATATGTCAGCCTGCGTGAATGCGAAGTGGGGGCTTTGGGTTGCTTCAGAGATGCAGGCATTTGAGAGGATAGTTGATAGCAAAGGGAACTACGACTTCCCAGAAGCTACAGATATTCCATTAAAGGGAGAGAACGAGCCTAAGCGTTTGCAGTTTTCTGAACTTGTACCTGCTACCGAAGGGTTGCGGGGTACATTCAAACGATGCAATAACTACTTACACGTCAATGGAAATCTGGCAAAGGAAAAAGCTTTTTTTGAACTTCTAAAATTGATTTTCTGTAAGGTTTATGATGAACAAGAAACTAGCGGAGTTATGGAGTTCAGTATTACGCAAGATGAGCGTCGTAGTGAATTAGGACAACGTAAACTAAGAACCAGAATTCAAAAAATATTTAACGCTGTCAAAAAGCGTTACTCCCATATTTTTCCTGCCAAAAATGAAGATATTGAACTAGATAATCGCTCGTTAGCTTATATTGTTTCTGAACTTCAGAAATTCAATTTCCAAGAAACAACCAGGGCTCTTCTGGGGTTATGGTGATAAGTTATTTTAATCGGAGAAGCAAGCTAACAGCCTAGCTCGAAAATTGTCGAAGTTAACAAACCCATAAGCCTGTCGCTTAATTAACTTGATCCGGTTGTTAATGCCCTCCATGACTCCACTGGTGGTTCGGCTCAAGAAATAATTGCAGATGCCATCAAGATGATTCCGAATGGTTGCCAAGACATCACTGTATACAGGACGAGCCTTTTTTAGCCACTCTAGAAGTTGTTCCTTCCCCTGCTCAACGGTCTGACGACGTTCAAAAATGGTTCTAAACTCTTCCTTTAATTCATAGGTGAGCCTTAAGCGGGGAGAGTGACTCAAGATGCCATCTAATTTAATCCGCTCTTCTGGTGTTAAATCTACAGCGTTCTTGAGCAAAATGAACTTGCTGCCTTTAAGGGTCATATTCACTTGTTGCCGAACTTTGTTGAGTTCCTCGTTGACTGGTTTCATGACGTGGAAGCGGTCGAAAACAATCTGGGCGTTGGGGAAGACTTCTGTGACAACTTTAGGGAATCCTCCCCACATATCTACACTCACTTCCTCTACCGTTTGACGCACCTGAAGCGGTTGCTGGCTAAGCACTTCAATTATATCTATCTGCCTATGACTATCAATCACTTCCAGCAGTTTGCCTTGGTCAATATCGCAGACTACCGTGACGAAATCTCGATGTCCTTTCCGTTGGCTGACTTCATCAATGCCCAGGCGCTTTACGACCTCCCAGCCTGTTTTTTTTCCTGGCTAAACCTGTGCATAAAAACGCCTTGTACCTGATCCCAACTCAGATTTTCCATTCGACTCACCTGTTCAATGCTACTTGATTGCACCTGTTGATAAAGATGCTCTTCATAGCGTTGCGTATATCGCCGTTCCCAATCGACAAAGCTCAGACGTTCAGTAAAATACCGCTGACAGTTCCCACAATAGAATTGGCGACGGGGCACTTGAAGTTGAGTAAGTTGACCAAAAACAGATAGGTCTCGAATCAGGACGGGGCGATTTTGATGCATCTCATAACTCGGATGCTGGCAGTGAGGACAATCGCTCTGTTCATTCAAACACCGTAATTTCAACAGCACTCCCTGCTCTTGTTGAATGCAACTTTCAACGGTGATATAAGGCAAATTGAGCAGGGCATCCAGATGAAAGTCCATCGTCAGTAACCAAGTAAATGTGCCCCATTATACTATTGCCATAAAGAACCCAGAAGAACCCAACCAGCGATATTAAGGGTGAAGCTTACGAGGAGATCGTTAGTGTTACCAGTCGGCGTGATCACGGAGCATTCTTTACGCCCCGTAATGTTTGTAATATGGCAGTTGGAATAGTTCTGACAACCTATTCACCAGAGCAGCGAACTAAGTTAAGAGTTCTCGATCCAGCTTGTGGAACTGGGGGATTTCTCAGAGCAACTTTGATTGAGATGCGAAAGATTGTGGAGGATAGGGTTAAGCGAAAGTATGGGAATCGACTAGTGGTCTGTCAAAGGCGAATTTATGGGTTTGAGGGAAAATGGAGAGGTAATTTACTGTAGACCTCTCCAGATATTCCAGGAACCAACTATGCCCAAACGTTATATCGTCCGGTTGAGTCCAGAAGAACGGCAGGAACTCCAAGGCTTGGTATCGACCGGTAAAGCCGCCGCCTACAAAATCAAACACGCGAACATTCTGTTGAACATTGATGTCAATGGACAGGGATGGACAGACGAAGAAGCCGCAAGTGCCATGAGTTGCCACCCCAACACCGTCGCCAACCTGCGGCAGAGATTGGTTGAACAGGGGTTAGAGGCTGCGTTAGGACGCAAGCGCAGTAAACCGCGCCTCCGCATCTGTGATGGGGAGGCAGAAGCAAAGCTAATTGCACTGCGGTGTGGGAAACCGCCTGCGGGTCAGGCACGATGGACATTGCGGTTGCTCTCAGACCAAGCAGTCGCGTTAGAGATTGTGCCCGCAATTTCTCATGAAACCGTGCGGCAAACGCTGAAAAAAACAAACTGAAACCGCATTTGCGACAGATGTATGTGATTCCCCCAGAGCACAGTGCTCAGTTTGTGGCTGACATGGAAAATGTCCTAGAGATTTATCACTTGCCTTACAACCCCAAATGTCCGGTGATTTGCCTGGATGAGCAGCCCGTGCAGTTGGTTAAAGAAACCCGGTTACCGTTGCCAGCCAAACCTGGACAGCCAGAATCGGTGGATTACGAATACGAACGCAATGGCACCGCCAACATCTTCATGTTTACAGAACCTTTGAGTGGGTGGCGCAAAGCAATTGTGAGTGAGCGCAGGACGGCGGTTGACTGGGCAACAGAAGTCAGGCGCTTACTCGATGAAGATTACGCTGATAGGGCAAGGGTGATTCTGGTCTGTGACCAGTTGAACACTCATAAACTTGCCTCACTTTACGAAGCTTTTCCACCGACTGTAGCTCGTCGTCTGGTTGAACGATTAACAATCTGCCATACCCCCAAACATGGAAGTTGGCTCAATATTGCTGAGACCGAACTGTCCGTCCTGACTCGGCAATGCCTGAACCGTCGAATTCCAGATCGAGAAACTCTAAACCGAGAAACAACTGCTTGGTACACTCAGCGCCATCAGGCGCAAAAGTCGGTAGATTGGCAATTCACAACTGCTGATGCCCGTGTCCGGTTGAAGCGTCTCTACCCACAAGTAGAAGACTGACAGACCACTAGTGATGATAGCTATAGGTTTCACAAATGAAAATCTGAGTTTTCTTTGCTAAGTGGTTGTAGCAAGTTTTGATTTCTATCTTAAAACTTCACTTAAAATACCGCAGTCTAAGTAGAAATTCATAGCGCAATTGCCAAAAGCTGGTTTTGACAAATAAACCGCTAAACCGCTGCAAAACTGAGTTAGAAGTCGTTGCACCAATTTACACTTAACCATGCTGAAGAATAGTAATACTCGCATACATACCTTCAACTGGGACTGACTGATAACTAAGTGATCTAAGAGTGCATCCCAGTCTTGCAAGACTCATTTTGAGAATTGTCCATTCAGGTAAGCGCAACGATGCTTCAGCACCTGTGGAACGTTGTCCTTTTACCATTGCGCCCCGGATATTTTAAT
>CASBQE010000281.1 GCA_949127665.1 Synechococcales cyanobacterium PMM_0083 | reverse complement strand
GTTTGACTACATCATCACTTCCACAAGTGGGGCAAAGAATGGGTTCAAGTACCATGTCACAAATCTCAGGCAAACGGCTCTCTTAGTTTCCTTTATTTCCACAGGTCTAGTCCACTACCCTTGGACTGGATAAGGGAATCCTAGCTACGCCTTTCGAGCCATGCTTTCATTTTGCCGGGATTGAGCAACCCCGCCGGATCGACCCTTTCCTTAAAGTTCAAATGCTGGATGTCCACGGTTTTTCTGCCGCCTTCTTCCAAAATGTAAGTATGAGGATTGAAGATGTAGGCATCGACCGATTCGTGATACTCCATGATTTCCTGGAGGCGATCGCGCGTCGTGTAGCGCACCACCTGCAAGCCCACTGGGCGGATCGATCCCCCCACTCGAATAAATTCCAGGTGCATCATCACTTCATCCCCATAATGATGATACAAATGCTCAAGCACTTTTAACTCTTGATCATCGGGAAACAGCGTTTGCAGATAGGTCAAAGTCGGATCAACGCTACGAGCGTGGAGCGTGGTGTGGTTCCAGGAATATTCCACCAGGGTGATGCCTTTGCTTGCCTCCTGCGCCGATTTTTGATAGCAAACTTCGCCGCCAAATTCTCTCACCAGTTCTGCAAACGGCTCTAGGCTGCATTCTGCGATTAAAACCATTGCCACATGGCTACCTGTAGGAATGTTGCTCTTCAAGGCGGCAAAGTAAGTCGGCAACGGGTCGGCACAGATGCACACCATTTTTTTGATGATGCCGTCACTGTTGCCGAGTGCCTGCCCAAATCTGGCGCTGGTCATGAAATCGCCAAAGGCAACGATCGCTTCCGCCCAGGCATACGCAGGCGCTAAAGGAATTTCCAACTCGGTGATAATGCCATTGGTGCCCCAAGCGTGCGCCACTTTATAGACATCATCGCCCCGCAATTCCACCACTTTAGGTTCCGCTTCCATGGTGACAACCCGCAGCGCCAATAGATTTCCGCGATCGCGCAACTGTCCGTAAGTCACCGAGCCAATGCCGCCACTGCCGCCACCAATAAACCCACCAATCGTTGCTTTACGATAAGTAGAAGGAAACATGCGAATTTCCCAGCCGCTTTCCCGCGTGTGGTTATCGATCGCCGCAAGCTTGGCTCCCGGCTCCACACAGGCAATCCCCGGTTTCACCCATTTGACCTGCTGCATTCCAGATACATCCAGAATCACACCGCCTGCCAACGGCACACACTGCCCATAGTTTCCTGTGCCTGCACCTCTTACAGTGAGAGGAATCTTATGCTTGACGCAGGCTTTCGCCACTCGCAGCACCTCTGCCTCACTCGTGACTTTGACAACAATATCCCCCCGTTTATCGCCCAGAGCCTGTTGCAAAAGCGGACTGTAGGTGTAGTAATCCTGAGACAACTTGCTGACTTGAACCACATCGGTGACGATCGCTAAACCTGCTAGTTCAGCGATCAAACTTTCCAGGTCGTATTGGGCTGGGTCAAACATCATTGCAGGCTCTCGCAGGTCAGTGGATATACAGGCACTAGCGTTGTTGAATCTGGGCATGAAATCGCAGAGGCAAAATGTCTGGTAGCGAACCGTTTCTCATAGCGAAGGTATGCACAGGTTGCTACATCCATCAAGGAAATCATGGCTGCCTTCAGTCACCTCAAACATTACAGTATCTTAACATCTCTGTTTTGCGGAAATAATCACGCGATGTGCGACTTTCCCGCAGGGTGGGCTGACTTTAGCTGCACATCAGGTTTTCCATTTGTAGACTATTCCAGGCTATCTGGGTCGATGCCTAATAATTTCAAGCGTTCTGCCAACTGGTTTGCTCTTGCTTCTGCCTGGTCTGCGCGGTGCTGTTCTTGGTTTGCGCGTTGTTGTTCTTGAGTCAGACGTTGGGCAATTTCAACATAGCTAGTAAATCGCTCTCCATCAGGGCGAATAATTTGCAATTCCTCGCCAGAGAGATCAAACCGAATGCCTAATCTAGGGCTGACCCAATCATGTAAAGGGTTGATTACTGCCAATTGGGTTCCAGTCCGCAGCCATCCGCTAAAATCATTGCGGTCAGGATCGTATAAATAATATTCTTCAACGCCATAGCGATCGTAAAAAGTCAGCTTTTCATCCATCTCAGTTTGGCGATTTCCTGGCGATCGCACCTCAAATACCACTTGAGGAGCCACATCGCCCTCTTGCCATTGCTGGTAAGAACCCCGATGTCCTTTGGGTCTGCCGATCGCAACTAACACATCAGGCGCGGCAGCAATGCGATTGCTACCCTGAACTGGATACCAAAGTAAATCGGCTGCAATAAACACCATTAAATCTTCTTGAAATAGCCATTCCAAGCCTTCTTTAATCAACACAATCCAGAGATATTGTCGGGTGTTGTCTGCCATGGGCTTACCGTCACTCTCTGGATAAAAAACTTCTGATTGCTCTGATTGGGGCGATCGCAGTTGAACCATATCCACCGACCTTGATGAATAAAACTAACTCCAGTTTAGTCTCCCTGTCTCAACTCATCTATCGCTCCTCTCAAACTTCTCTGATAATTTCAGAATGGCTCCTTAAGATGGGAGGTGAAATAAAAGGAAATAAATTTTGGCAAAAGTAGCGATCGCTAGCGCCAAAATCGTCCACCAGCGGTATAAGAAGATCATCCCTTATAACTTTTTCCATCCCATATTCACGCCACGCCTTCATCCGTCCTAACTTTGCACTTTCAACAGCCCTCTATCATTACCATTAGTCGCCCATGGTCACACTGCTCGAAAATCCACTCCGCACTGGTTTACAACAAGACCGGGTACCAGAACCGCAAATTCTGACTATTTTTGGTGCTTCCGGTGACTTAACCCAGCGCAAACTAATTCCGGCTCTCTATCAAATGAAACGAGAGCGGCGACTTCCACCCGAAATTACCATTGTGGGCTTCGCGCGCCGCGAATGGACGCATGACTATTTCCGCGACCACATGCGTGAAGGGGTTGAGCAATTTGGTAGTGGATTAGGCTCCGAAGCCACCTGGAACGAATTTGCCAAAGGGCTTTACTACTTTGCAGGCGATTTAGATAATCCAGAAAGCTATCAAAATCTAAAAACCTTTCTTAGCACTCTAGATGAACAACGGGGCACTCGTGGCAACCGAGTCTTTTATCTCTCTGTCGCTCCTCGCTTTTTCTCCGAAGCCATTCTCCAGTTGGGTTCGGCTGGAATGATTGAAAATCCCAAAAAACAGCGAATGGTGATCGAAAAGCCGTTTGGGCGCGATTTGAGTTCGGCTCAAGCGCTCAACCGCGTGGTGCAAAAAGCCTGCGATGAAACCCAGATCTACCGAATTGACCATTATTTGGGCAAAGAAACCGTTCAAAACTTGATGGTGTTTCGGTTTGCTAATGCTATTTTTGAGCCGCTTTGGAACCGTCAATTTGTGGATAACGTGCAAATTACCGTTGCCGAAACTGTGGGGCTAGAAGGACGGGCAGGCTATTATGAAACCGCTGGTGCCTTACGCGATATGGTGCAAAATCACCTGATGCAGCTATTTTGCTTGACCGCCATGGAACCGCCCAACTCACTGGATGCAGACAGCATTCGGGGTGAAAAGGTTAAGGTGCTGCAAGCAACCCATCTCTCAAATGTTGAGGATATTCGCCTCACTGCGACTCGCGGACAATACACCGCAGGCTGGATGAAGGGGAAACAAGTCCCTGGCTACCGAGAAGAAGAAGGGGCAGCGATCGAGTCCATTACGCCCACCTATGCGGCACTCAAACTTTCTATTGACAACTGGCGTTGGAAGGGCGTTCCTTTTTATATGCGGACTGCAAAGCGGATGCCCAAGAAGGTTTCGGAAATCTCTATCCAGTTTAAGGAGGTGCCGTTTTTCATGTTCCAATCGTCAGCTCAACAGGTGAATCCAAATGTACTGGCTTTGAGAATCCAGCCGGATGAAGGCATCTCCCTGCGGTTTGATGTGAAGACCCCAGGAAATTCTCTCCGCACTCGCCCGGTGGAAATGGATTTTCGCTATGAGTCGGCGTTTGGTCAGCCTAATACTGATGCTTACGCTCGGTTGCTGATTGACTGTATGTTAGGCGATCAAACTCTATTTACTCGCGGCGATGAGGTGGAAGCCTCCTGGCGCATTTTGACCCCATTGCTAAAAGTGTGGGATGCACCTGCCCCTCCAGAGGTGATTCCACTCTATGAAGCGGGAACGTGGGGTCCTGTTGAGGCTGAGTTGCTGTTGCAGCGAGACGGACGCAAATGGCGCAGGCTGTTGTAAAGGCAAATAACAGGTGGCGAATGACGAATGGCGAATGACGAATGGCGAATGACGAATGGCGAATGACGAATGGCGAATGACGAATGGCGTTTGCGTAGCGTCTCCGGCGGAGATATGGCGAATGTCGGATCATTACTTACGACTCACTGAATCACTAAACAAATCATTAAACCTGACTTATGACCACTACTCCCTTTGTTGCCATCCAACAGCCGAAAGATATTACGGTGCGTGAGATTGAGGCAGAATTAAATGCGATGTGGAATAGCCAAAGTAGCGATGTTGCAGTCACGGCTACTCGCGCTTCTACTTTTAGCATGATTGTTTATGAACCAGAAGAGTTTCAGCAACTATTGGCAGTTTTGGGGTTTTACCAGGGCGCGATCGATGGCATTCATGGCTCTATGACCAAAGCGTCGGTTGAGAAAGCTCAAAAAGCCTATGAGTTGCCGATTACAGGGCGAGTTGACCCCGACACACTGACGCGGCTGCGAGAGGAAACAGCAGGGCTACCGAGCGATCGCTTAAAGATATCCAATATCAATCTGCGGGGGGCAAATTTGAGTGATGCGATCGCGGTTCGCAATCCCCGCCGCATTATTACCCTTAGTCCGGCTTTGGGAGAAGATCAGGGTGTGTCATCCGTTGTTTCAGCGTATTGCCCCATTCAAAAAGCTACTAGCGAAAATCTGATCTGTAGTGAGTACATTACTCTGACTGGAACGAAAGCTGCCCTTAACCGGATTGGTGATGTGGTTGCCGCTCTACTCGTTTCAGACTTGCCCAAGTTCTTGTGGTGGAAGGCAACCCCAAACCCCGAACATGAGCTATTTAAACGTTTAACTGAAGCAGCTCAGTGCATTATTTTAGACTCCTGCTATTTCAGCGATCCAGAAGCTGAACTTGTCAAAATGCACGATCTTGTCGATTCTGGCATTTCAGTCGCAGATCTCAACTGGCATCGATTGTTGCCTTGGCAAGAGTTGACTGCGGAGACTTTTGATCCGCCAGAACGCCGAACATCCCTATCCCAAGTCGATCGCATTGTGATTGACTACGAACAAGGCAATGCGGCTCAAGCGCTGCTGTTTTTAGGTTGGGTTGCCAGCCGACTAGATTGGACACCCACTGCCCTCATTGAAATTGGCGGCGATTACGACATTCGACACATCAAGTTTGTCAATGCCAACCAGTTAGAAGTCGAGGCAGAACTGGCGGCGATTCCCACGGCTGACGTTGGCGAAATTGTAGGGGATTTAATTGGCTTGCGGTTAGGGTCTACCGATCCCAATGCGAACTGCGGCACAATTTTATGTTCTGAAACTACGGGCTGTATGCGACTAGAAGCAGGCGGCGCGGCTCAAGCATCCGGTGGCTACACCGAAATGGTGAAGGCGATTAATGACCAAAAAGCTGAGTTTTTGCTGAGCCAACAGCTTCAACGCTGGGGACGAGAAGTGCTGTTTGAAGAAAGCCTTGCGATTGTGGTTCAAATTCTGTCCCTGCGCCCACAAGGGGAGTAAAAGCATCCTAACTGCATTTTTTGGTTGATTTGCAGATTTTTGTAAAGGCGTAGCATTGAGACAATCACCTTAACGACTTAATCGAAAATCTGACTGCCGAACGCTACGCCCTTACATAAGCTTCTCTGAAAGAAGACTATCTATTTACTTTTTTTGCGACGCTTCAGCCACAAACTGCCTAAACCTGCTAGCGCCATGCCAGTCATGGTCGTGGGTTCTGGAACCGCAGCATTGCTAGTGGGAGGCACATAGTTGCCAAGTTCAGCCGCAGTTGCAGTAAACCCGTATAGGAAGGAAGGCAATAAGGTCGAACCAGCCGCGCAAGCTGCATCAAGAGCAACCTGTTTACCATCGGTACACACATCAAATTGTAGACCCGCCGCATTCTGAGTCACGCTGAAGTCATTATCGGTTGCAACCAGAATTGAGTAAGAGCCATTCGCCAGTTTTGGACCGATCGCAAAGCCTTCAAACTTGTCTGGAATGGACTGTCCGGCGACGGCTAGCAGCGCTTGAATATCAAAATACAGCGATTTGCCCACCGGGGTTACTCCAGCGATCGCGTTATTCGAGCCAGTCAGGCTGATATTGCTGACATCGGTTGCGCCAGTGATGTCGATTTTGAAGGTGCGCTTGCTGCCCACCGGATTCTTACCCGTTGGATCATCGACTCCAACTCCTCGATTATCGCGCTCCAGCACAATAAATTCATGGTCATTCAGCGCCACGATGGAGCTAACCCCAATGTTGCGACCTTGCGCCGTAGTGGCAAAGTCGTTTGCAGTACCAGGAATGCGATCGTTAATTTCTGCAACTGTTTCTAACGGATAGACATATTGAGCGGTACTTTTACCCGTTGCGGTATCAAACACCACCAATCTAACGTTGCGGCTAGAGCGTCCGCTGGGTGTGCCTTCCTGAGTAAGGGGATCTTGCAAAACAGCAATCAGCTTGGAGCCATCTGGGGTGATTGCCAAGCCTTCGTAACCGCGATTGGCTTGCCGTCCCTGCGCCACCGTCACAGAACTGTCGCCTGAGAAAAGTGGGTTGCCTTGAGCATCTTTAGGCAAGATGTTGGCAGGTGTTTCAAATTCGCGAACGAGTTTGCCAGCAGGTGTAAATTTTTTAACAGAGGGACCATACTCATCCGATACGTAGAAATTGCCATTGGGCGCAAGGGCAAAACCCTCTGGATCAAGACTACGACCCAGCACATTTGCAGCACCATTGAGAAACAGAGGATCATATCCATCAAAATTTTTGCCCGCTTGATCGGTCAATAGGATGGTAGACAGCAGTTTAAAGTTGCTGATGGAGCCACTGTTAGAGTCAATATCTACCGTGAACTTTTCAACACGAGTGTTGTAAGGAATCGTACCGCCGCCAGGTCCACGATCCACAAGTCCATAAAAGACATTGTTGTCGCGATCGTAGTAAAGGTCGGAGCCAAAACCGCCTAAGCGATTGGTGTTAACACTGTTACCATTAGGAGCCGCTGCCAAATCAGTAGCATTACCAGGAATGCTTAAGGAATTAACGAAGGTGAATGCCTGGGCTGATTGAGCGCCTGTAGCCATTCCTAGAGCCGATAGGGTTAGAGAATATGCCAGCGCCAATCGCCGAGTATGAAAAAAGGTTACCATTGGACTATGTGTAAAATTACTGACATTACTGAGAATGAAGCATCAACATTAAGAACAGGTTTAGAGAAGTTCAACGTAGCTTTAGCGATCGCTGTTTACTTCATATCTTCATTAAGAAAGCGCCATCGCTTAACAAAAGCTTCACACAAAGTAGCCTGATCCACGATCTACTCACTCAAGGTTTTCGTGATATTTCGGGGTTTATCTACATTTAGCCCTCGTTGAACGGCGATGTGGTATGCCAGCAATTGCAATGGAATTACAGAGAGGATGGGAAAAAGAGGATGGGCGATCGCGGGCAACATTAGCGCGTGATCAAACAAGGCAGCGGTTTCGGGGGGAGCGTCGTCTGTGAGGATGCCAATCATCGGCGAATCGTGGGATTTGACTTGACGCAGGTTGGCAACCATAGCAGTATGAGTCGAATCTGTGGGAGCGATCGCAATTACGGGCACATGAGCATCGAGCAAGGCAATCGGTCCATGCATAAATTCGCCAGCGCTGTAGCCTTCTGCATGGAGGTAGGTCGTTTCCTTTAGCTTTAATGCACCTTCTAGGGCGATCGCTCGATTGACTCCACGCCCTAGCACAATGCAGTGCTGCTGATTGACTAACTCCTGGGCAATATTTTTAATTTGGGTTTCTAACGCCAGCACTGCCCGAATTTTTGCGGGTAATCTAGATAACTCAGTCCAGTAAGCCTGAATTTTTTCAGGCAAAATGGCTTGGCAACCCAGCGCCAGCTCTAGCGTTAGATAAAAGCAAACTATTAACTGATTCACAAATGTTTTGGTAGCAGCCACGCCAATTTCTGCCCCTGCCAAAGTGGGCAATGTCGAATCCACTAACTTGCTTAAAGAACTAGCGGATTGATTGGTAATACCTAGCAGGCGAGGCTGAAATGCAGCAGCCTGAGCTAAGCGACGTTGTTTATCGAGGGCGATCGCGTTGAGTGTATCAGCCGTTTCGCCCGATTGTGTGATGCCAACGGTCAGCGTATTGGCAGTCATCGGCAGAGGCGCTGCTTGAAATTCTGAGCCAGATCGAATCCGCACAGGAAGACCGACCAGTTGCTCAATCCAATACTGAGCAATCAATCCAGCGTGGTAGCTAGTGCCGCAAGCAAGAATGTGGACTTCGTTAAGGTTGGTAAGAATGGGCGGAGTGACAGCGGCGGACGACTTGGGAAAGTAGCGCGCAAGGCAGGTTTGCACGGCTTGAGGCTGCTCGTGAATTTCCTTGAGCATATAGTGAGGAAATCCATACAGATCGTCAGGAGCAAACTGATTGGCTGGGTCAGCCTGAGGCGGATTGGAGTTCACGTTTGCGACGGGTAACGACCTCTTCAGTGTGCCTTAAGCGATCGCTCTTCTAAACTCTGCCACTTGACCATCTAAATCATTGATAAGTCACCCGATACTTCTAGCCGGGTAGCGGTGGCTGAACTCATAAATATTTCAGACAGACTTTCGGAAACAGAAGGGCTAATCCAGCCCATTTGTCGAAGCAAATGAACTGCAACGGCGTGTTTTGCCCGCTTTGCACCATCCATCACTTTAATTGCTAGCCCCATGCCTTCACCCACGCGACCAATGCACTGTATCCCCTCGGCTCCAGATTTACTCACCAGCTCCCCTTCCGTCAGGCGCATTAGCTCCGTATCAAACTCTCCGGGTCCTGCAACCAGCATGGGATGATGCACCATGGCTCGAATGATTCGTTCCATGTCTAAACTGTCGCCAGAGGCAAGCCGAGCATAAAGAGTGGACATCTGCCCCATTTGCAAAAAGTAGGTGGGTGCGCCACAGTCATCACGAGCGGCAATTAACTCTTCTCCCGGCATTCCCAAAAGTTCTGCAAGCTTTTGCAAGATGAGCTGCTGGACAGGGTGATTGGGTTGCAGGTAGCTGTTGAGCGTCCAGTTGCGCTGCTGACAGACGGCGAGCATCCCAGCGTGCTTACCAGAGCAATTGTATTCCAGTGGGCTTTTCTTCCCCTCTGGAACCGGGCACTGTAGCGCTGAAGGATCGATATCTGCACGCCAAAGAATATTAAACACCTGCCTAACTTGCTCTGCGCTGCCTCGATGAGAACTACAAATAATTGCTAGATCGCGATCGCTCAATCCGTAGCGTTCTAAGGTGCCTGTAGTGGTCACCGCCAAAGCCTGAAAGGGCTTTAATGCTGAACGAATAAAAGTTGCTGTTTCAGCACTGCCAGCAACCGACAAAATGCGCCCGCGATCGTCACTCACAACCGCTTGCACTCGATGCATTGATTCAACAAGCCCCTCGCGCAAAAGTCGCACTACGAGTTCTGCTGCCTGTGTTCGTCGTCCCCGTGGTGTAGTCATGGCACAACTTTATCATCAGAGGGGGACGGCGACACATTTTCTTTGAAAGCGGCAAGAAAAAGAACATTAATCTTGAATACCAGATCAAGTTTTAAGCTCAATTTATAGATCACTGTACTGAAATTCGGCTCAAAACTAGACTAAAATTCTACGCGAGATAGCCATTTATTCAGCCCATGCCGCCGCGATCGCTTGAACCCTGGAAAACCATCAACACAGAGCCGATATTTGAGGCTCCACCTTGGCTGACGCTTTCTGTAGAACAGGTTCAACTGCCCGATGGTCGCCTTGTTTCTGATTACTATCACATTCAGTTACAAGATTATGCGATCATTTTTGCTCAGGTTCCTGATGATGACGTGATCTTGCTGCGGCAGTACAAGCACGGCGTAGGAAGGGTTAGCCTGACCTTGCCCGGTGGCGGTTTGGCAGCAGGCGAAACGCCCTTAGCAGCGGCTCAACGAGAGCTATTGGAAGAAACTGGATATGAAGCTGAGGATTGGCGGCTGCTTTGCCCCTTTGTAACCAGCGCCAATTATCGATGCAGTCAAGGCTATATCTTTGCAGCGAACAACGCTCGCCAAGTCGCTGAACCCAATTCAGGCGATTTAGAAGAGATGGAAACGGTGTTAATGCCCCCTGAGCAAGTGATTGAAGCGGTGCAGCAGGGTGAAATCGTTGTGTTAAGCGCACTGACCGCGATCGCCCTAGCGCTGAATCCCAATTTTAGCCGCTAGGATATTCTCAGATTAGTAAAACACTTGAGCAACTTTTCTTTTTCCCTGAACGTCAGCAGAACCAAGCGAATGAATTCACCGGTTCAGACTATTATTGCAAGGAAAATTGGGCGCTGAAAAATGATGAAACGGATATTGAGCTGGCAGGGAGCGCTGCTTGTGGCAGCAATTGGGGTTGTAAGCACCGGAAATCTAAGTTCTGTAGCGGCAGCGCAGTTTGACCAGACAGAAATTAGTGACCAGAATCGACTAATCGTCATTGCTGCGCCTCTGGGAACCAAAGGAGGCAATCATCGGCTGCTGATACTAGAGCAATTAAACGATCGCCGCCGGTGTTGGCAAGAATCTGGAAGCAACCCCACACTGGTTGAACCGCTGCTAGTAGAGTTTGACTTTACTGGAATTTGCGGACGCGGGACGGACAGCAACAGCTACTCTGTGAGAATTCAGGGGCAAGACTTGGCAGGTCGCTATAATCTGCGAATTGTGCGGAAAAGCAATGATCTGGTTTTAATTGGCTATTCATTAGTAGACAAAGAGATTCAATTTTTTGAGATTGGTCGAACCAATGGCTTAACTGAAGGCTTTGCAAAAATCAACCTCGATCCGGGTTGGCGGCTAGCACGGCGATCGTTTCAGGGTAAAAACGTAGGACACATCTATTTAATTCATGATCAATCTCTAGCTGAAGTTGCCAAAAAAGCAATACCGCTTCAGCAAATAGCGCCGCTTCAACCGAGTCTTACCGCTCCAGTACTCTCTCCGGCATTAATTCCAGCCCAGCCTAGCGTAGAGCTTGCACCCACTAATACTCCCCAGCCGACTAGCTATCCAATCTCAGTGCCGCCCACAAGGATAGCGCCTGCTCCTTCTAATCCCCAACCTACTATTCCAGTTGCTCCTACGCTTGCAAATCCGGCACCTCAACCGAATTCGAGTCCTTCTGGTGCAGCCTCTCCATCGCCATCGCCAAACTTTGTAGTGCCAACCGTTTCGCCTGGAAATCCCACCATTGCTCCAGCGCCAAACCCCGGACTGCCTCCTCAATCGTTTATGCCTGTGAATGGCTCAAATCCTTGGAATTTAACCTATCGAGTAGTTGTGGATGCAGCGACTCCAGAACGACAAGCGCAAGTGAAACAACTGATGCCGAGTGCTTTTCGGACATCTTTCGACGGGCAGCAGGTGATGCAGGTCGGTGTGTTTCGCGATCGCGCTACTGCCGAATCATTACAACAACAGCTAAATCTGCAAAGTCTGGAAGCACGGATTATTTTTAACCGGGCGACTGCCACCAGTCCGATCCTACCGACTCCATTGATCGCTAGTGCTTCGATCAACACGCCGCTGCTGGCAACGGGCACCAATCAAACCGCATTCAATCTGCCAGAACCCAACTCCGCTGCTGCCCTCCAAAACTTGTCTATGTGGGCAACATACTACACCACTCA
The DNA here is from genome assembly GCA_949127665.1 of Synechococcales cyanobacterium PMM_0083. Lineage (GTDB taxonomy): Bacteria > Cyanobacteriota > Cyanobacteriia > Leptolyngbyales > Leptolyngbyaceae > ULC077BIN1. The sequence goes on along the minus strand of CASBQE010000281.1, from coordinate 1,254 downwards.
CCAGGCGGAAAATCAAAGCAGTGGCTACCCGTTACTTGATCCGACAGGAAATAGCTTAGGGGTGGCATTGTCGGAACGAGATTGGTGCGCGGCTGCATTAGAAGGAAGTGTGCAGATTGCAAACGGTCAGAGTATTTTGGGCGTTTACAACTTTGCAGGGCGTGGCGATGCAGACCAAGTGAATTGTTTACCCTACTACCCGACTCTGAAGAATATCAGCGCGACTAACCGGGTACGCTTCAAGCCTTCTAACACACCTTATGGAGAAGGGGCGAATGGCAATCAACTGGTGCCTTACCGGACGATCGCAGTCGATCGCACTCTAATTCCCATCGGTTCGGTTGTTTACATTCCAGCAGCGCGAGGAGTGACTGTTACTTTGCCCTCTGGCGATCGAGCAGTGCATGATGGCTACTTTTACGCGGGTGATGTAGGCAGTGCAATCAAGGGAAATCACATTGATGTCTTTTTAGGGATTGCAAAACAGAATCCTTTTCCGTTTGTGAAAAGCACTGCATCAGCAACCTTCAATGCTTACATCGTCAATGCGCCCTCATTTAAAGCAATGCTCACGTCTCAGCCGCGCTTATTTAGCACAGTCGGCACAACCACAACCATCGTGCAAGCTGTCAAAAATTAGTGGATATTCAAAAAAATTGGAGTGCGGATCAACTTTATTTGATCTACACTCCGCCCAAACTGTCGCGTAACATGTTAGCTGTCGTCTTAACGAATTCTTGTCGTTAGACCTCTATCGCTTAAAAGCCCTACTCAGAGAGACTTTTAAGAAAACCCTAATCGCCAGAACCGAAATCGAGTCTTAACAAGTTAGCTGTCGTTATTCAATTTCTTAACTCTTTAGGTGTCGTCTTTCTAGCAGCTTATTCTCTTTGCAAGTCTTAACTCTTAACAAATTGACTGTCGCCTTTTGAAGCAATAGTATATCAGCACCAAATATTTGTACTGATAGGAAGTAGTTTATGGATTCATCTGAATTGCCTCCAGAGCACGGTGACTCAGTTCAGGAGCCTGAAAGTAATGAGATCAGCACTGAACTTACATCGGGAGCATGTCAGATTTGCGAGCCTATGAGTCCATTGAGATAAGCACAGCGATGGGCTAGCACCTGAGGAACGTTGTCAGCATTCCACTGGGTTCCTGAAATTTGAATGCGACGGTCAATTTGCTTAATTGCAGACTCAACTGCCCCTGAACCAATTGAACAAAGCTGTTCAGCCTGAAAGTAATCGTAAT